>CAYRLP010000199.1:0-5694 GCA_964424935.1 uncultured Bacteroides sp. | reverse complement strand
GCATTGGCCTTAAGATCCACGTGTGAGACCACCAGGTCCAGGTCGCCGTCGTTGTCATAGTCCCAGGTGGCTGCGGACCTTCCCGACCGTTTTTCCCTGAAGTAAGGATTTACCTTAGCACCAATATCCGTGAAATGGCCCCGGCCGTCGTTCTCCATAAGCAGGGGATACTGCAGGATCAGCTCTTCTCCGTTCCCGTTCGCAGAAAAGAGGTCCAGGTCCCCATCGTTATCGTAATCGAACAGAGGCGAAGCCCACTGTCCCTTTCCGGCAAAGGCAGCGGCAATCCCACTTTCCTCGGTCACATCCTCATAGGTTCCGTTCCCCCGGTTGCGGTAGAGTGCCCCGTACCGGAGATCGGGCACCAGCAGATCGATCAGCCCGTCCCCGTCAACATCGCCTATGGCTCCATGCATCGAGCCGGTGCCCTGTCCGTGGCTGTTCACGGCCACCCCGATCTCCACGGCAGTCTCCGTAAAGACCTTCCCGTCATTCCGGAACATGAAATTGGGCTGGTGGTCGTTTCCCTGGAACATGTCCAGGTCCCCGTCCCTGTCGTAATCAAATACCGTGATTCCCATGCATTTTGAATCGGGATAATAGAGTCCCAGCAGGCTGGTAACCTCCCTGAAGGTCCCGTTACGCTGTTGCAGGTACATCATGGAGGCTTGTCCTCTGTATTCGGACGGATGAGGCATCAGTTCCGGTGTGGAGGGGGAGACATAGGCGGGGTCGAAGGCCAGGAAATTTCCCACATAGGCATCCAGCCGACCATCCCGGTTGTAGTCCCAGAAAGATACCCCGACGCTCCATTTTACAAATCCGTTCAGGCTGTCGGGTCCAGCCAGGCCCAGCTCATCGGTGATATCGGTGAAGGTCCCGTCCCCGTTGTTCCGGTAGAAGACATTGGGTCCGTAGTTGAGCAGGTAGAGGTCCAGATCCCCGTCCTGGTCCAGATCCACGGGGCCAGCAGCCATGCTCCAGTGCCGGTCGTCCACACCGGCCTCTTCCGATACCTCTTTGAAGGTTCCGTTTCCCTGGTTGCGGTAGAGCCGGTTGGGTGTATTTTCAAACACTTTTCCTTCCTCGTCCGAGATCCCCTCCAGCCAGGTCCCGTTCATCATGTACAGATCCATCCATCCGTCGCCATCATAGTCAAAGACGGTAATCCCCGAACCGCTGCTTTCCAGGATGTTCTCGTAGGTGTAGTCGCCGAAATTGTACATGAAATCCAGACCGGATTCCTCCGAGACTTCTGTAAAACACGTCCTTGTTTTTGTACATGAACTCAGGTTCAGAACCAGAAGTATCCCCAGCAGGGAACCTGCCGTTCCGCATTTCAGGTTCATACGCGAAAGGTTTGCGCAAATATAATCAAATGATCCATTTAGCGATATACGCTCCATTTTTGCTATATTAGCCCTGATCATTCAAAGCTTATGGATAACGAAGGATCGGCCCGGAAAGCGGAGCTTCAGCGAAAGGAGCTTGAAGATATGCTGGGGAGGGTCCCCGGATGGATCACCCGGAACGGGATGATACTGTTTGTATTTCTCTTTGCACTCCTGCTCGTTGGGAGCTGGGTATTCAAATATCCGGATAAGAGGAAGGCCCGGATCATGGTGACCTCGGTAAATCCCCCTGCCGATCTGAGGGCAAGAACCAGCGGGAAAATCGTCCGTCTGTTTGTGGTCAATGATGAACAGGTCAGCGCAGGCGAAGTCCTGGCCATGATTGAAAACCCGGCAACCTATGAGGATGTAGTGAAACTTAAGCATAGCCTGGAGTTCCTGGACACCACATCCCTGGAAGAGGCTACAACGGAACTTACCGAATTGAGCAATGTGAACCTGGGAACCATTCAGACCAGTTATTCTCTGTTTCTGAAGGCTTACCGTGATTTTATGGAGTTCCGGAGGATCAGCTACCACCAGCGCAAGATCGAGACACTCCGGCACGAACTGGAACAGCAACAGGAATATACCCGGAGCCTCTCGGAGAGGTCCTCCATCCAGGAGCAGGCCTATGACGTGGTGAACCGCCAGTATAACCGGGATGCCTCCCTGTACGAGGAGGCGGTTATATCCGAGGCCGATCTGGAAGAATCGCGGAAGTCGATGCTTGCGGAACGGGACAAGTACCAGGAGATTATCAGCCAGATGGCCGAGAGCAACGTCAGCATGGCTCAGACCCAGAACCAGATTGTGGACCTGGAGCTGAAGCAGCAGGAGGAGGAGTCGGGTATGATCAACATACTGCAGGAGTCCTATAACAACCTGAAGGCATCCATTACCACATGGGAACAGACCTACCTGCTTGTGGCTCCGGTGGACGGTTCTGTGACCTTCACCCGGTTCTGGAGCGAGAACCAGAACGTGCAGCTGGGTGAGAAGGTGCTGACCGTGATCCCCGCCGAATCAGGTACCCTGATCGGAAAGATCAGTCTTCCCCTGGCAGGGGCCGGGAAGGTGAATGTGGGCGATCAGGTAAATATCCAGTTTGATAATTTCCCGCACCTGGATTATGGCATGGTCAGAGGCTATGTGAGCAATATCTCAGAGGTTTCCGATGACGATTACTACACCGTGGAGGTGGAGCTGCCAAAAGGACTTATCTCCTATTATAACTACCCCATTCCCTTCAGTCAGAATATGCAGGGAAATGCGGAGATCCTGACCGATACGAAGCGGGTGCTGATCCGGGTGCTGAACCCCATCCGATCGGCCATATCCAGGCAGACGGAAATGTGAATTTTGTTTTGTATCTTGCGTCCTCGTTTTTAAAGCATCTAACTAAGCTCCAGCATGTCACGAATCCGTAACGGAATCTATGTAGGTATTCCTGTCCTGGCTGTGATTGCCATTGTGGTGGTTGTTTTTCTTCCATTCGACAGGCAACCTTCTCAAAACCATGAAGTTCAAGTGGCTACGGTAGAGCGGGGCAGGGTGGTCAGGGCTTTTAGCGGGGAAGGGGTCGTGGAGCCCCAGAGCGAAGTGATCATACTGAGTCCCGGTTCCAGCATCATCAAAGAGATCCTGAAGGAGGTGGGGACCCATGTCAATGAAGGGGAGCCCATTATAATCCTTGATCCGTCCCCTATCCAGGCACAAATCGAAAACATCCAGGACCAGCTGGAGATGAAACAGAACTCACTCACGAAGAACCGCCTGAATGCCAGAAGCACCAAAGTGGATCTGGATTACAATGTGCAGGTGAAAAATCTGCGGATCGCATCCCTGAAATCCGAACTGGCCGATCAGGAGCAGCTGCTGGAAGTGGGAGGTATCTCGCCTGCCAGGTTCGAAAAAACAAAGCAGGAGCTGGAACTTGCCGAACAGGCCCTGATCATGCTGCAGGAAAAGAATACCATTAAGCTCCAGCAGCTGGAGGCGGATGAGGAGGGACTCCGGCTGCAGATCGACATGCAGGAAAAGGAACTGGCACAGAAGCAAGAAGCATTGAGCAAAATGATTATCCGGGCTCCATCTGCCGGGATCATCCTTTCGATCCGGGGAAAAGTCGGGGAAAAGGTGGAAAATGACCGCCTGCTGATCGAGATGTCGGATCTGACCAATTTCAAGATCAAGGGGAAGGTGGATGATGATTATTCCGAACAGGTCAAGACCGGTACCCGGGTGTATGTGGTTATGGACAGCGATACGCTGAACGGAGTGGTCGGAACTGTGAATCCCGTGATCAGGGACCGGATGATCGAGTTTGATGTGAATCTGCAGGAGAGCAGCCACTATAAGTTAAGGCCGAATCTGAACGTGCACCTGGATATTGTGCGGGAAGAACGCGACAGCGTGCTGCGGATTCCGGACAGTCCGGTTCTGGGCAGGGGGGATACACACAGGGTCTTTATACTGCAGAACGGACAGGCCAGCGAACGTGTCATCCGGATCGGACTCCGGACCGATAGCTATGTGGAGGTCCTGGAAGGACTTTCGGAAGGGGAGCAGGTGATCCTGTCCCATATCTCTTCGCAGGAGGACCTGGAAGTTTCGGAGGCACGATGATGGGAAGATACCGTTATACCGCACTGCTCCTGATGATGGGGGTGCTTTTCCCCGCCCGCACCCGTGGCCAGAAATCCCCGCCCGTCTCCCTGAGTCTTCGCAATGTGGTGGATCTGGCTATTTCCCAGTCCTCTTCCGTCAAGTATGTACAGAACCAGGATGTGAATTATTACTGGCGCTGGAAAAACCACCAGACCCGCTTTCGTCCCCAGCTGACCCTTTCGGGAAACCTTCCCGATTTTCAGAACCAGACCAAGCCCATTACCCAGCCTGACGGAAGTATCATCTTCAATCAGGTGACCCAGCTGGAAACCTCTGCTCAACTGGCCCTCAGCCAGCCGATCCCCCAGCTGGGGGCCACGGTGTATGCAGCTACAGGGGTGGTCCGGCTGCAGGACTTTAACAACAGCACCGTTGGGTTTTCCGGGGTTCCGGTAAGCCTGGGGATTACCCAGCCCCTGTTTGCCTACAACTGGATGAAATGGTCACGCATGACCGAGCCCCTGGTCTATGAAGAGGCGCAGAAACGTTTCACTGAATCCATCGAGGAGATCTCCCTCAATGCTACCTCCCTTTTTTTTAACTACCTGAAGATCCAGACCAATTTTACCCTGGCTGAAAGCAATCTCTCCAACAGTCAGGACAACCTGAAAATAGCCGAGGTGAAGCGGGAACTGGGCACCATTTCGGAAAATGATTTCTCCCGGGTACAGCTCTCGGTGTTCAATGCGCAGAAAGCCCTTAATAATGCCCGAATAGATCTGAAGAATGCCGATTATGAGTTAAAGAAATACATCGGTCTGGACCAGGATATGGAGATCGCACTGATCATTCCCCTGGATATGATACTCTGGGAGGTGGATTCCGAGGTGGCACTGGCGCAATCCCTGGAGAACCGGAAAGAGACCCCGCAGTTTGAACGGAGGCTGATCCAGGCCGACAGGGACCTGACCCGGGCCAAGAGGGAAGCCGGGGTAGGTGCCACGCTTAGAATGAGTTACGGGATTTCCAACAGTGCCGACAACTTCACCGGGATCTATGATCAGCCCGAACAGCAGCAGAACGTGGCCCTTTCACTGAGTTTACCGATCATGGACTGGGGCCGTTCCGAGTCCCGGGTCAAACTGGCTGAATCCCAGCGGGAACTGGTCCTCTATGATGTGGACCAGGACCGGCAGGATTTTGAACGGGGCGTGGTGGTTCAGGTGGAACAGTTTAACCTGATCCGTACCCAGATTGCCACGGCAGAGGCCGCGGATAAAGTAGCTGAAGAGGGATACATGATTGCCCTGAAGAAGTTTCAGAACGGTGAGATCAGCATTACGGATCTGAATATTTCCCTGCAGGAACGGGAGGGGGCCAAGCGGGACTATATACGGTCCATCGAGAATTACTGGGAATCCTACTACCGCCTCAGGGAAGTGACACTCTATGATTTCGAGCTCAATCAAAAAATCTATTATACCAATCCGATGCTCTCTTCGGAGCAGGTGCAATAAAACAAATAACCAAGCAGCTATGAGGAAGTTAAGCTTATTGACCATATTGATGCTCCCGGTTACCTTCGCACTCCATGCCCAGGAGTGGGTGGACCTGTTTAACGGGAAAAACCTGGAAGGATGGGAGAAACTGGACGGGTCAGCCGAATACCGCGTGGAAAACGGGGAGCTGATCG
>CAYRLP010000198.1:0-5731 GCA_964424935.1 uncultured Bacteroides sp. | reverse complement strand
CATGTCTCGTGGGCTCGGAGTTGTGTATAAGAGTCAGGGTCCGCTTTCGGCAGTCCGCGTTCCTGCAGGATTTGCTGTGCCTGATCCAGGTTTTCCGGGACGAGGTCACAGAGTGCCACAATTTTTACCCCGTCGAGAAAGGTGTAGCGGCGAACGGCCCCTGTGCCCCTGGATCCCACCCCGATAAATGCGATCCGAACGGTATCGATGGGCTCACAACGCAGTTCGATCACATCACTCTGACCTTCCGGTCTGGGAGGTTCCGGGAAGAGTTCACGGGCTGTAAAAGGGACATCTGCCAGTGGTTTGTCAGGCGGGTTGCAGGCTCCAAGGCCGATCAGAATTGATATAAGCAGTAACAGGAAAGAGGTCGGAATGTGTTTTGGTTTCATGTCCATGGGTGATTATACAATGATTAAGAATTTGGATAAGCTGAATTTATGAAAAAAGAAAACACCATACCAAACTGAAAAGCGGTTCATCATACTTTAGAGTGGTGCAAAAAAAAGATAACTTTGATTCTGGTGTTACCCGTACTGCTTTTCATAGGATTACTCCTGTTCCCGGTAAGGCCGGGAATTGCCGGGAACCGGCCGGAAGATACGGTATATATCAGGATAAACCAGGTGGGCTACCTGGAGCAGGAACCCAAGACCGCCATACTTTTCTCACACCGGCCGGTTCGTGAGCAGTATGCCGTAATCTCGGCGGAGTCAGGCAGGGAAGTGCAGGTATCCCGGCCGGTGCGGTCGGGGACCGGGGGCTGGGGTACATTCGCCTATTACTATACCATTGATTTCAGCCAGGTGACCGAAACGGGTTCCTATTATATACAGGGACTCAGGTCGGGGAACCGGAGTTCGGTTTTTCAAATTTCCAATCATGCTTATGACCACCTGCAGGAAGAACTGCTGGGATTTATGAGGCAGCAGCGTTGCGGGTATAACCCGTTCCTTGACCTGGTCTGTCATACTCGGGACGGCCGCTCCTTTTACGGTCCCATGCCAGACTCCACCTACGTGGATGTGAGCGGGGGATGGCACGATGCGGGGGACCAGCTCAAATACCTGATCACCGGCAGCTATGCCACGGCCCATATGCTGCTGGTTTACCAGTTGTATCCGGACCGGTTCGGGGACCGGACCAATGCACTGGGACAGAAAGGATCCAACGGGATCCCCGATTTGCTGGATGAGGCAAAATGGGGACTGGACTGGATCCTCAAGCTGCATCCCGCGCCGGACCAGCTAATTCACCAGGTGGCTGATGACCGGGACCATATGGGGTGGAAAATGCCCGACGAGGATATTTCAGATTACGGCTGGGGAGAGAACAGTTACCGGCCCGCCTATTTTGCCACCGGGGAGCCGCAGGGGCTCAAGCGCTATCAGAGCAGGGCCACCGGCGTCTCGAACCTTTCGGGCCGTTCCGCAGCCGCCATGGCTCTGGCAGCCCGCATCTGGAAGGAGGATCTGAACGACCCGCTGTTTTCAGCGAACTGCCTGGAAGCAGCCAGGACCCTGTACCAGATGGGGAAGGACAGGGAAGGCTACCAACAGGGCAACTCCTACGGGGCACCTTACCGGTATGGAGAGGTCAGCTGGGCGGATGACATGGAGTGGGGAGCTGCCGAGCTTTACAAATCGACCGGTGATACGACCTATCTGGAAGAGGCCCTGCGCTATGCACGGATAGCGGGGAAAACCTCATGGATGCCCCTGGATACGGCGGAACATTACCAGTACTATCCCTTCATAAACCTGGGACACTTCGCACTCTACGGGGCTGTGGAGGGATCTTTCAGGGATACTCTGGTTGCCTGGTACCAGGAGGGAATCGAAAGTTGCCTGGCCCGTGGAGGAAAGAATCCATACGGGATCGGCATCCCCTTCATCTGGTGCTCAAACAACCTGCTTACCAGTCTGATCGCCCAGGTGATCCTGTATGAACGCATGACGGGGGATGACCGGTATGATAGTTTTCTGATGCAGCAACGGGACTGGCTCTTCGGAAGGAATCCGTGGGGGACCTCCATGTTTACCGGGATCCCGGAAGGGGGTGAGACACCGGAAGATGTTCATACCAGTGTAAGGGCACTTCTGGGTATGCAGGTCGCCGGGGGATTGGTGGACGGACCGGTCTACGGGACTATCTACCGATCCCTGCTGGGTTTGCACCTGAATGATCCGGATGAATTTGCGGCCGTGCAGAATCCCTTTGTGGTCTACCACGATGATATGGGCGACTATTCCACCAATGAACCGACCATGGACGGAACCGCGGGCGCCCTGCTGATGATGGCGCATTTTGCCAGCCGGTGACCCCTTTATATTGATCACGGGCTATTTGCCCTTCTTCTGCAGCAGCACCTGGGTGGGTTCCAGGGTGATCAGGCAGCCTTTTGGCATACGAAGCAGCGCTTCTCCGATCTCCCGGTAAAAGCGCTGGAGCTTCTCCGTCTGGTCCACAAATTCGATCACCACGGGCAGTTTCTCGGTAAGCTCCCAGAACCTTGAGGAATGGATGGCATTGCTTGCTCCGTACCCCATGATGCCACGGAAGACCGTAGCCCCGGCGATCCCCCTGCTATGGGCCAGCTCCACCAGGTACTGGTAGAGCAGTTTGTTTCCGATCTTGTCGGTGGTACTGGCATGCACTTTCAGAACGCTTTGGGTGGAAGCCTGTGTGGATTTATCCATGATTTATCCCATTAATTTTGTGGAGATGTATCCAAGATATACAGCTGTGAAGCCCAGGATGATGCTTAATCCTGTGTAGAGAAGCAGGGGGAAAACCTGACCGTTCTTCAGCAGCATCAGGTTCTCTCCCGTGAAGGTGGAAAAGGTGGTGAACCCGCCACAGAGCCCGACCATCAGGAGCATCCTCCATTCCACGGTCAGGATGGGACTTTTCTCAGAGATTCCGATCAGAATTCCGATCAGCAGGCTTCCTGCAACATTCACCACCAGGGTTCCCACGGGGATGGAGAGCCATTCGATTCGTGAACCCAGACGGGAGACCAGGTAGCGGGCTACGCTTCCCACAAAACCACCTGTTCCGATCAGTATGAGCTGTTTAAGCATGGCGGATCAATCCATTAACCATTGGTCCAGCCAGGCCTTGAATTCCCTCTGCCATAGGATCCCGTTCTGGGGACTCAGAACCCAGTGGGATTCGGATGGGAAGAAAAGCAGCTTGCTGGGCACCCCCAGTAATTGTGCCGAGTTAAAGGCGGCCATGCTCTGCGTATAGGGGATCCGGAAATCATTCTCGCCGGTGATCACCAGGATGGGGGTGTCCCAGTTGGCCACGAACTGGTGGGGAGATCCTGCAAAGGATTTCATGGCCACCGGATTGTCCTTCTCCCAGGGGGCCCCTCCTTTTTCCCAGTTGTCAAAGAACATTTCATCGGTGGTCATATATTCCATTTCCTCGTTGAAAACCCCGCAGTGGGCGATAAAGGCCTTGAACCGTTTCTGGTGGTTCCCGGCCAGCCAGAATACCGAGAATCCTCCGAAACTGGCTCCGATGGCACCCAGGTGATCCTCATTCACAAAGGATTCCTTGCTGAGCTCATCGATGGCCACGAGCAGGTCCTGCATGGCCTGTCCGCTGTTGTCCTTGCTGATCTGGTCGGTCCACTCCTGGCCGTGGGTGACCACGCCTCTCCGGTTGGGGGCCACCACGATGTAGCCGTTTGAAGCCATCTGGCTGAAGTTCCAGCGGTAACTCCAGAACTGGCTCAGCGGGGATTGCGGACCACCTTCACAATAAAGCAGGGTGGGATATTTTTTGTTCCTGTCAAAATGGGGCGGATAGATGACCCAGGTAAGCATATCTTTGTTATCGGTGGTGGTGATCCAGCGTTTTTCCACGGTAGGCATGGTCAGCTGATCCAGAAGATGCTTGTTTTCAAAGCTCAGTTCTGTGGCTTCACCCGTAGCGGGGTCGACGCGGTAGATCTCCTGGGGCTTGGTCATGTCCACCCGGGTGGCGATCAGCTGCTCCCCGGCAAGGGCCACCGAATGATAATCGTGGTCGCCCGTGGTAACCGGGGTGATTTCGGTGCTGGCCACATTCATCATAAAAAGCTGGAAGGTTGATTTCACCCCGGCCACGAAGTAAAGTGTGTTCCCTTCATCAGCCCAGACGGGTCCGGAGGGACTGTAGTCAAAGTCCCTGGTCAGATACCTTTTTTCACCGCTTTCCAGGTTCATTTCGAAAAGCCGGTCCTTGTCCGATTCGAACCCGGCCCGTTCCATGCTGAGCCAGTAGATTTTCGTTCCGTCGGGCGAGAAGAAAGGCGCCTTGTCGTACCCCGGCATACCCAGGGTCAGGTTTTGAGTGTTCCCCGATTCCAGGTCGTAGAGGTAGATCTCCGAGTTGGTGCTGAGGGTGTAGGCCAGTCCTGTTAGCTTCTTACAGGTATAGGCAATTCCTTTTCCATCCGGAGTCCAGCTGATCTCCTCCATGCCTCCAAAGGGCATCAGGGGCGTATCATAGGGTTCGCCCGGCATGATGTCCTTCTCATCGCTTATTTTCTCACCGTTGAATGCAGCCACGAAAATATGGCTGTAAGCTCCATCCTCCCAGACATCCCAGTGGCGGTACATCAGGTCATCGATGATCCGGCCATCTGCCTCGGGAAGATCAGGGTAGAGGTCCGCAGTGGAAGGATCAATCTTCACATCTTTGGTAATCAGGGCCCTGCTTCCGTCGGGAGAAAAGACAAGGCTGTTAAATCCCCCTTCCACTTCCGAAATCTTTTCATTCCCGGTCCCGTCCGCATTCATCATCCAGGCCTGCACTTCTCCGGATGCGCTGGAGAGGTATACAATGCGGTCCCCGTCCGGATGCCATATGGCATTGAATTCGTTCTCGGGCGTCCGGGTAAGCTGTCGCTTGTCCGAACCATCCACATTCATCACAAACAATTCCCGGTTGCTCCGGTTCTGTTCGATGCTGTAATAACTTACCCCGTAGAGGATTTTCTGTCCGTCGGGCGACACCTGCACGTCACCCAGCCGGCCGAAAGCCCAGAGGACTTCGGGGGTCATGATATCGGTCTGGAGGGTGAGCTGGTTTTTTCCGATCAGCGGTGACTCACGGTCCAGCTGGAGGTCGACCTGGCAACCGTTCAGCAGGCCTAAAACACTTAGAAAAAGAATGGTTTTTTTCATGGCATGCATTCATTTAACCCGGTAAATGTATTAATAATTGTCGGGAAAAGGAGGCTTCCTGAGGCATGGGTTGCCATGTGGTTGCCAGGTTTAGGTTTTTCCGTTATTTTTGGTTCTTTCATTAAATCACATCCATATGAAACATACTACTTTTTTCCTCTTCATTCTTCTGGGAGGATCCTCCCTGATCGCGCAGGACCGGGGAACCAGGGATATAGTGTCCCTTTCAGGACGTTATGCGCTTCCAGGGGAATACAAGGAGCTTTATGCCGGTGAGGCGCACGAATTCGGAGCCATGAATTCCCTGACTGCCGGGTTCAAACTGGCTCCCAGTACCATGTTCGCCATCAATGTGAACCATTTCTATTTTCATGTGAATGATGACGCTGATATGCCGGCCGGGATCGCCAGTCCCATCAACATCCACGGGATCATTCTCCGGGCAGGGATCGTTCAGCAGTTGGGAAATGGCGGAGAGCTCCGGTTGCTGGTTGCTCCCCGGCTGATGTCGGATTTCCGGAACCTGGACGGGAACAGTTTCCAGCTGGGTG
>CAYRLP010000197.1:0-5748 GCA_964424935.1 uncultured Bacteroides sp. | reverse complement strand
CCTCAACTCTCCCTGCAGTCCCATCCCCAGTTTGTATTTCTCACTGAGTTGGACCGTGTAGGAATAGATCCCTGAAATACCACCATAGACCAGAGGTCCCATCCGGTCATAGGCCAGAGAGATCCCTACACCTGCATTCTTGTCCTTCAACCTTGAATGAGCCATCAGCAGGTTTGAGGAAGGTGCACCCTCCCAACCGAACCACTGTTGACGGGAATGCAACACAATACCGGGGATCTCGCTGTCTCCCGCATATGAGGGATTATACACAATCCGATTATGGAAATGCTGGGCATAGAATGACTGGTCCTGGCCGGCCAGAGGCAGCAGATTAAGCCATAACAGCGCTGCCATCAGTCTGATACCAAAACCATATTTTCCTGCTCGGATATACATGCTCTATGTGCTCCCTTACTGGTGGTTGATATAAATAAATCCTTTCCTTACATTTCCTTCCCCGTACCTGAATATATAATAATAGGTCCCCTCCATGAGCTTTCCACCCAGAACCCCGCCGGTTTCCGGGGTCCCGTCCCAGTCATTCCTGTAATTCTGGCGTTGATACAATTTTACCCCTGCTCTGTTCAGAATGGTCAGTTCGTTATCAGGAAATGCCTCGATTCCCAGTATGACAAAGTAATCGTTAAGACCGTCTCCGTTGGGGGAGAAGCCTTCCGGGATGAAGAGTCCGTCCTCATCCTGGGCGAGGCCGACTTTAATCCCCTGGATCGAATCCATGCATTCGTGAAAATCTACCACCATGACATCGTAGTAGCCCACGGTCATATCGACGGGATCCTGATCCTGGGATAGGTATCCATCGGTTCCTGTCCATTTAACCTGGTATGGCGTGGTACCCCCGGTAATGTCGAGATCGACGGAACCGTCATTAAATTCATAACCGGTTAAGGGGTTGACCTGAACTACGCCTGCTACCAGCAGGGCTGGTTCCGTGATGCTGATCACGGGGCCGGTACTCACGCATTGGGAGGAGTCGGTTACGGAAACCTGGTAATCCCCCGGGGACAAGCCGGTCAGTAATTCACTTTCCGACTGAAATCCATCGGGGCCGCTCCATTGTATGTTGTATGGTTTATCAGTCTGAACGGTCAGCGAAATAGATCCGTCCTGATCGCCGAAACAGGTTATGGACTCAGCGGTGTAAAGCAGGCCGGGTGGGGACATCGCAACCACCTCCGCACTTCCGGACATCCATATGATAACGGTATCGGAAGGATCAGCTGCCAGGACCCTGTAGACCCCTGTGTCCGTGACCGGGGACCAGGTCAGGCTATCGCCGGTTCCGGTCAGGGTATCCAGCTGTATGGTATCGTTCAGCACCAGGATATAGGGAACATCCGGAATGGAACCGGAAAGATCCACGGACACGCCGGTATCCCCCAGGCAGTAAGGACCTCCCCCTGAAACGGTGAAGATGGTATCACCCCCCCACGGGATCTCTTCGAAGGGGCCGACCGTGACAAATTGATCCGGATGAGCCTGGTTTTCATAGGCATTGGCTACCCAGATCGAGTCTCTGGGCAGGTCCGAAACGCGAAGTTCGTCCAGGGTTCCCTGGACGGCCCGTTGTCCTGGTCTCCAGCACATGATAAATATCTCCTGTACCTGGCTGACCCCCTGGTATGATGTGGGACCAAAGTCCATTGTGCCGTTCAGGTAACCCGTTACCTCTGATCCGTCCCACGCAATGACCATTTGGTACCAGTTCCCGGTGGTGACGATGCTTCCTCGTTGAAGATCATAGGTATCGCCCATTCCAGTTCCCCATTCTTGTGTGGGATGGAGAAGCGTGTAGACCCTGTCGGTAATGGGATCGACGTGCCTGTGTGAGAAAATCAGTTCTATCAAACCCGGGTCAATGTAATCGATGTTGATCCAGAGCTCCACGGTCCCGCCACCCGGGTTGAATCCATTGGTGGGCATCGCTGCATAATCCTCTGATCCGTTGAACCAGACCCCACCCGAGATCTTGCCCTGGGTCATGGAAAATGAATCCATGTTATATGCGGTTCCATGATTCAGGTAGGAGGTGGCATCTGTGAACTGGGGAGGGGGAGAACCAGGGTCGTTGTTCAGGTGCCAGACCGCAGTGTAATGGTTGCTCCATACTTCAGCAGGCTGCGACTCGTCCACAGCAGTCGGGTTGCTGAAATAGAATATAATTTCAATCTGGTCGCTTACCGTATCTGTGGTTGCTTTTATCCAGGCTGTGATTGACCCGGTGACCGGATCGTAGGATTCAATCTCGAAGGGAATGATGGTTACACTGTCTTTGTCCGTGAAACAGAAGTCACGACCGTCGCTGAAATAGATCTCTCCGCCATTGCTCACAGACCTGAACAGGGGATCGGCATGGGAAAACAGGACCGGGAAGTCAGTCAGAGAGTCTGAAAGGGGCCCGGGGTACCTGCCGGCGGTCAGCCTGGCACGGTACCGGTAGCCTTCCGGCGATTGCGCCTCGGACAGCTGTTCCCCGATCAGCAGGATCCCTGCAGTCATCAGGAAGAATATGATGATTCGTTTTATGCGATTCATGACCTTATCTATTCACGCTCATCCAGAATAATAAATTCAACTCTTCTGTTAATGCTGCGTCCCTCTTCGGTATTGTTATCAGCTATGGGTCTCGATTCCCCGTATCCTTTTCCGACCAGGCGCTCCGGATCGATCCCCTTCAGTATCAGGTAATCGACCATCGACTGGGCCCTTTTCTGTGACAGATCCATGTTATACTCGAAGGACCCCATATTATCGGTGTGTGCCGCTATTTCAAGCTTGATACCCGGATAGCGGTTCAGAATCTCAACCACCTGGTCGAGCAACCCGAAGGAGGCAGGACTGATGCGGTAGTCGTCGAACTCAAAGTAGGCATCATCAAATTCTCCCAGCGCCGTGGTCAGTTGCAGCAGCTCCTCCTCGGCCAGCTCCGCGAGTACATAGCTTTTCACACTGGCGTTCTCGTATCCCCGACTGACCACGTCATTGTATATGGGATAGGTCTCCAGCAGGCTCGCGGCTTCCCCTACTGTATAGCTGTACATGCTGTCCTTCCGGAGGAAGACCTCCGTGACTTCGTATACGTTCCGGATGGGATCAAACAGGGTACTGTCAATGCTGATAGGACTTATGGAGTTGAACAGCTCCACCCTGTATACAGCGTCCTTCGACTCTGCTTCCTGCATCGAATATAACAACTCTGTGTTCGGGGATTCCAGGTCGACCGAATCCGGCACGAACGTCAACTGGCCGGATTCCCTGGCACTGTACATAGCCAGGTCCTGGTTATCCTTCAGGACCTGAACCATTTTGTAAACGCATTCCTTCTGAATAAAACCGGTTGAATCCGGTGCACTGGTCACCCCGAGCAGTACCCGGTAGGTCCCCTGTTTCTTGAACATATGGTCCACTTCCGCTCCCTTGGAGAGATTACCGTCACCGAAATCCCAGTAATATTCTGAAATATCCAGCTGAGGCAGGTTGGAATTCACCCCGCTGAAATGAATGTTTCTGGAGCGGACAAAGGCATCGTCTGAAGTAATAAAGGGCTGCACGTGATCGGTGATCTCCAGCTCATAGGAAGTCTGGGTGAAAAAAGTATTTCCGGTGTTGTTATCAATGATGTTCAACTCCACGGTATAAATTCCGGCACCCGGGAAGCAGTGCTCCGCCTCTTTGCTCATTACCTTTTCCCCGTCCCCGAAGTTCCACTCATAGCGGAGGGGAAGTGTATCGATCTCCATGGCCCCTTCATCATAGAACAGATAACAGTAGAAATTTTTCTTCAGGGAATCACACTCGTGGAAGGATGGGAAATCCGTAGTAAAGTGGTAGATATCGTCACTGGACTCCCGGTTGGAGGAGAAATATCCCTTGTTCCCGTTCATATCAGTTATCAGCCCGAAATCATCGTTTTTTGAATTGATCAGTCCATCCAAATGAACCGGTGCGATCCAGTCCCCCTCCTCATTTTCTAGAGTATAAAAGATGTCTTTCTTACCGAAACCCTTCCAGCCATCCGAGGCAAAATAGAGAATGCCCGATTCACTTATAAAGGGATAGGACTCGTTCCCTCTTGAATTGATCGTGGGACCCAGGTTGACCGGATCACCCCACTCGCCGTTGCTGAGTTCGCTGTACCAGAGATCGGCCCCTCCGTAACCACCCGGTTTGTCGGAAGCAAAATAGAGTCGCCTGCCATCGGGTGATAATGCAGGGGTAGTAATGGAATACTGCGAACTGTTGTACTTGAATGGGGTGATATTCACAAATCTGTCATCCACTCTTTCGGCCCGGTAGATCCCCAGTTTGTTCTGTCTGTCGAAAGCGTCTCGTAACTTGGTGGTAGTATCCTGATTTCTGGAATAGTATACCACACTTCCATCCTGACTGAAGGTGGCCGGCCCGTCATGCAGGTTGCTCAGAAGTTCCCTGGAAAAGACCTGAACGGTCTCCTTGCCATCTTCCCCCGGTGCTACGTACCACATGGAGGTTCCCTGTTTATTTTCGCTTGTGGTGTAAACAACCATTACATCGAGTTTCCTGTTGGAACAGAACACCAATCCGTCCTTATAATAGACCGGGGAATAGTCATCATATTTTTCGGAACTGAAACTTGTTTTTTCAACCCTGTATTTTTGTGCATTTGCCCCGCTGAAGGCAAACGCTGCCATCAGGATCATAACCAGTATCTCTTTACCACGTATCCTCATGGGTTTCGAATTAAAAATATCTTGGACTGATAACATCTATAAGGTATTTGAAGTCATAACGGATCATTATCTCATGGGTGCCACCCAGGGGTTTCCCTGAAGATCCCCACCCCATATCATAAGAATAGCCCAGGGAAAACTGATTGTTCAACTGATACATGATCAGCCCGATCAGTGATTGACTGGTCCTGAAAGAGGCCCCGAGCCATATTTTGTCTCTGTATATCACATAGGTGTTGATATCTGCCTGGGGGTATGCGGCGGGTGCATATCTGATCAACACTGACGGCAACACCTTCCAGTTTTCGGCGAGCCTGAGCAGGTACCCGGCCTGCAGATGATAATTGTAATTCCCGAAGTCGTTCACCAGTTCAAACCGATGGGTGGTTGTGTTGAATTGATGGGTCAGGAACCTGGGAATTGACAGGGCCACGAAAAAAGAGCTGTTCTGATAGTTCGCACCTATGCTGAAATCCGGATACAGGTACGTTCCTGCCTCGTTGGGGATCCCGGGATCGTCAGGATGAACGGCCACCAATTCGGTCCAGTGGTTCCTGGCAATGACCAACCCGCCTCCCAGACCAAATGAGAGTGTGCCCTCCTTGATCGGGATCCGGTAGGCAAAGCTCCCCTCAACCAGATTTGTGGATGTCACCCCAAGCCGGTCAAACATTACAGAGAGGCCAAGCCCCACTTTCTCTTTTCTCATGGGCGCATGCATGGAAAGGGTCTCGGTCCTGGGGGCCCCTTCAAAACCCCGCCACTGATCCCGGTGAAGGATGGAAACACTGAGTGCCTCCCGGTTCCCTGCCAGCGCCGGATTAATGACCAGGGGATTGAACAGGTACTGTGAAGTCAGAGGTTCCAGCTGTGCCCAGGAGGCAGCCGAAACCAGAAGCAATACCAGGGAAAAAGATAATCCCCGGAGCTTACCTGACCAGAACCACGTATCCTTTCCTGATATCATTTTCAGTGATCTTCAAAACGATAAAATAGGTACCCTCAGGCAGGTCTCTTC
>CAYRLP010000196.1:0-5768 GCA_964424935.1 uncultured Bacteroides sp. | reverse complement strand
CAACCAGCTTCTTCCTCCACTCCTTTTTGCAGGGATCATCCTGGAAGGGGGGATTATTTCGTACGAAACCAATGTGCTGACAGGAGGGGCGGGCCTTCGTTATTTCGGAGCGGGCGGATCAGGTGAATACAGGGAGGACCGTGTTTCCATTTACCTGCGTGCCATCTCCACTTCCAACGGTCGTATTTTAAAAACCGTGCACACCTCTAAAACAATACTGTCCCAGAAGCTGGATGCAGGCATCTTCCGTTACGTATCACTTAAAAGGCTCCTGGAGGCCGAAGCGGGATTTACCTTTAATGAGCCGTCCGGTATTGCGGTGCAGGAGGCCATTGATAAAGCAGTATATTCCATGATTATCGAGGGAGTGCTGGATGACCTCTGGGAGGTAAAGGATACGGATGATCTGAATACAGCGGCCATACGGAATTACCTGGACGAAAAAGCGGAAAATGAAAAGACCGACTACCTCGGTTTTCAATCACTTCCTTACCGTAGCTGGTTGAAACTGGGAGTGCACGGGGGCATCATGATCTATGACGGGGACTACCCGAGGGGCGTCATGGCCCCTATGGGGGAGTTTAGTGTAGGTTTTATGCAAAATTCGCCCTTTTCCATCGATATAGCAATCGGAGCGGGACAACTGGCCACGAGGGATAATTACAGTACCCTGGTGCAGCACTCCCGTTTAAACCTCCGGTACCGTTTCCTGAACGACTTTAAGTTCACACCTTACCTGGAAGCCGGCGGTGGATATCTCTTTAATATGGGTCCTTCCCCCCCCTGGGAGGAACCGACCTGGAAAGAATGGACCAATACCGGGTTTGCCAATGCGACCCTGGGTGCGGAATTTATGGTTGGTGAAAAAACAGGGATTGATCTGGGTGCCGGCTATTACTGGATGTTCGATGATAATGTGGACCAGGTGGAACAGGGTAAGTTCAACGATTTTTACTGGAACATTAAACTGGGAATCAACTTTTATTTAGGAAAATAAACCAATGCGCAAATCTTAATATTTATTTACTAATCAAAAATCAATGCTATGAAAAAAACAATTTTTATTTTGACTCTGCTGTTACCATTTGGCTTATTACTTGCTCAACCGGACAACTTCAGCACAGTCAACCAATTTGGTAGTGGCAACGCCGCAACTGTGGATCAGATCGGAGATCTGAACGAATCACACGTTCTTACCATTGGAAACAATAATGAACCAAGTTTTGTTTCCCAAGAAGGTTTAGGTGATAATAACTCTCTTGCCACACAATTTGGAAACGGGAACTGGGTGGATGTCGATCAGGAAAACAACTACACCGGCAACTATGATGCGGCCAATTCCTGGATCTTCCAGGATGGGAACGGTAACACAGCCACCGTGGATCAGATAGTGGCTCCACCTGGGATGTTCATCCAGGGCGGCCCGCTGAATTCCTCTATTACCCAGACCGGGAACAGGAACGATGCCATCGTGGACCAGGAAGGTCTGTGGGACAATGCCTTTATCACCCAGGTGGGGAATGACGGCAATGCCATGCAGTACCAGGGTACCTCTGAATATTACGCGGGTTTGGCCTATATTAACGATGCCTTCATCTTCCAGGGTCCAAATACTGATGGAGAGGCTACGGCCGAACAGGACCAGGTGGGCTTGCAGAACCATGCATCGATTCTCCAGGATGCCTGGAACGGAAGCGAAGCCTTTCAGATGCAGATCAATGCCAAAGGGACCATTACCACCCATCGCGGGATTAATGTGAACGTGGCTACCATTATGCAGCACGGAGGCGGAGCCAACGAAGGCTACCAGGTGCAGTTTTACAACAACATGGGAGCCGCTCCAAACGTGGCATTTCTGCATCAGTGGGGAAAACGTAACTTTTCACTGGAGTATCAGGTTGGCGGAGACAATCTGAGCCTCGTGAACCAGTGGGGAAACGACAATTATAATAATGTGTATCAGAATGCCAATGGGGTAAGTGATCCTACGTTCTTAGAAGCACTACCGTACGAGTAATGCTTGTAAACTCTAACTCTTGAAGAGCAATGCAAGGCAGATGTAATTGCTTTCGATAAATAGAACCATTGTTTAAAAATACCTCTCCGGTGTGCGCATTCACCGGAGGGTATTAAAAAAATCAGGAATGGAATACAGATGTAAATGTGCCAGAGGGAGAGTATTATCCCTTGCGTGGTTTCTGCTTCTGGGTTGCTGGTCTCTGTTCGGCCAGGATCCGGAACCGCTGGTTATTCCAAGTTCCACGGGAGAAGGGGATTTCCTTCCCGTGGAATCATGGAATCAGTCCCTGAAAGATCAACTGGACAGGAACGATCTGAACCGGATTTCGCTCCAGCAATTGGGGGAATTGAACGAGTCCTACATCCGACAGGTGGCCGAAGGGGATCCCAACAATCTGGCGAAGGTCTATCAGCGAGGAGAAGAGAACCTGTCCATACTGGTTCAGACGGGGCAGAACAACGCCTCAGATATCACCCAGGTTGGGTACCGAAACACCTTTTCGGGAATCCATATAGGGGATGACATCCTCACTACGGTAATCCAGTTGGGAAACGGAAATTTTATTGAACAGGATCTTCGGGCCAGTGAACTGGATTTTGTGATACATCAGTACGGCAATGGCCATGAAGTGTTCCAGACTGAAACCCGAAACGGCATCGGTTACAAAGTGACCCAGACCGGAACAACCGGGATGCGCATTACAATTATGCAGGATAATATTTATAAATAAAGACCTCTTCCCAACAAAATAAGGAAGCGGAATATTCATGATATACCTTGACTATGCATCGTTATAATAAGCTGCAATATGCAATTCCCGTATTGTTTACCCTAATATTTGCCCTGTTCCTGCAGGGTTGTGCAGAAGATAAACTGGAAATTACAGCCACGGGTGTCCTGGATGGCACAGTGATGGATTTTACCTCGGAAGAAACGCTTTACGGGGCGGTGCTCACTACCAATCCACCCACCGTCTCAGTTGCCAGCGACAGTACAGGTTATTTTAAATTCACCACCATTGATGTAGGGGATTATAACCTGATCGCCAAGAAAAACGGGTATATATCCGAATCGGTATCCGTGTCGGTACAGAAAGATAAAAGTACCACCGTCGTGGTCCTGATGGAACGAAGCAGTGAATACAACGATCCTCCCGAATTCACAGGCTCTTTTACTCCCTCAAACGGCGCGACTCAGCTGCCTGTAAATCTGACCCTCAGCTGGACCGCAACGGATAAGAACGATGATGACAGCCTGATTTATGATGTGGAGCTGTTTGAATCCAACCATGAAAATGCACAGCTTTTCAGGGGTCTCAGCGACACCACGTTGACAGTGGAATACCTGCGTTTTAACACGGTCTACTACTGGCAGGTAACCGTATCAGACCCCTATTCTTCCGTGAAGAGTGAATTGCTGACCTTCAGGACCATGCCGCTGCCTGACAACGAATTCATGTTCGCCCGGATGACGGAGGATGGGGATTATGAGATTTTCTCCAGTGACAGTTCTGAAAGTACACTGGTGCAGCTAACCATCAATTCTGCAGATGACTGGCAGCCTCGTCTGAACCCCCTGCGTAATAAAGTGGCCTATGTATCGCATGACAACCTGGAACCCCATATTTTCACCATGAACCGGGATGGAACCGACCAGAGAAAAATCTCCAAAAGACCGGTCACCGGATATAACAATCCGGGACGCGGCCTGGCCTGGACCCCTTCAGGTGACCGGATCATTTATGCGAACTACAACCGTCTCTCCTTTATTCAGCATGACGGGACCGTAGAAGGGGTCATTGCCACAGCTCCGGCCAACAGGCATTTCAGGGATCTGGACTGCTCCCCCGACGGAACCCTCATCGTGGCACTTACCGTGGGTATCAGCCCCGACGACTCAGAGATTTACCTGATGAATTCCGATGGAAGCAATCCCGTGGTTCTGGTGAGCAACCTGGCAGGGATCATCGAGGCTCCCACTTTCTCGGTGGACGGGAAACAGGTGATTTTTACCCGGGATATTCAGGGAACCGGAACCAACCGCCAATTGAATGCACATATTTTTATGGTGGATATTACGGGCGGGACTCCCGTAGATCTCTCCACGGACAAACCGAACGGGACCAATGACACCAACCCCAGGTTCTCGCCCAACGGAGCATATATCATTTTTGAATCGGCCAGTAACGTGATCGAATCCACGAAATCCATCTGGGTCATGGATGCGAACGGCAATAACCGGAAGCAGCTGTTCTCCAACGCGGAGATGCCCGACTGGCGCTAGGTCAGATTCTAACAGATAAAAAATCAAAAGCCTCCACCATGGAGGCTTTCTTAATTTAGTGATTCCGGCGCGATTCGAACGCGCGACCCACAGCTTAGAAGGCTGTTGCTCTGTCCAACTGAGCTACGGAACCGAGTTGCGAAGCAACGAGCTCACGAGAAGCTCTGCTTCGAGTAACCCTTTTTCAGGATGCAAAGATAGTAAAAAAGTAGCGTTATTCAGAAGCCTGGCCAGAGGCGGACGATTGGTTCAGGATCCAGTTGATCAGGCCCTTTTGCTCCAGGATCTCCAGTAATTTCCCGGGAAGGGGTTCAAAACAGAATTGCCTGTCCTCCACCCTGACGGAACCTGCTGTGAAGTCAATGTCGATTTGATCACCCTCCCTGTATGCCTCCACAGCTCCGGGCAATACTACCAGGGGAAGGCCCTGGTTCACAGCCGAACGGTAAAAGATACGGTTCACTGATTTCACGATAACCGCTTTTACTCCCAGATGGGCCAGTCCCACCGAAGGATGCTCCCGTGAACTTCCGCAACCGAAGTTCTCGCCTCCAACAATTATGTCACCCGCCCGTACCTCCCGGGAGAAATTCTCATCAAATCCCTTGAACAGGTGGGGCAGGATTGCCGCTGGATCGGAACTTGGAATTTCATAGGTCAGGTTTCCGGCAAACATCTGGTCCGTATTCAGATGATCAATATCTCCATAGTTCCAGACCCCATTGTTCCGGCGTTTCTCTTCCTTCCCGATGGTAATGCTTCCCGATTGCGGCGGACTGAACGGGAATTTCTCCGAACCGTTCCCGATGCGCGGATCCTTAATCTTCCCATGGATCGCACTCAGGGCAACCGCTGCCGGGGAGGCCAGGTATATTTCCGCCTGTTTATTCCCCATTCTGCCCTGGAAATTACGGTTAGCCGAGGAGATCACACGGAAATGATCAGCTGGGATCCCCTGGCCCGTACCCAGACAGGGTCCGCAGGAGGAACTCAGCACATTGGCTCCGGCCTTTAGGAACACGGTGATCAATCCCTCTTCGATAGCCTGCAGGTAAATGTCCCGGGAGGCAGGGATCACCAGCAGCTGAATGCCCGCTTTTACTTTTTTATCTTTCAGTACGGCAGCAGCCTCGCGCAGATCCTCGATCCGTCCATTGGTGCAGGTTCCGATCAATCCCTGGTGTATATCCAGGCCACTGACCTCGGCCAGGGCCTTCACATTATCAACATGATGGGGAGCAGCAACCAGGGGGTAGACTTCACGCAGATCAATCTCGATTTCCCTGCTGTAGATGGCTTCCGGATCGGCCCAGAGACCTGGAAGCTCGACTCCGAAATAGGCGTGCAACACCTCATCGGAAGGGAATACGGCGTTTTTTGCTCCCATCTCAGAGGCCAGGTTGGCCAGGGTCATCCGGTCAGAAACATTAAGGGTTCCTACCCCGTCCCCATGGTATTCGATATG
>CAYRLP010000195.1:4468-5802 GCA_964424935.1 uncultured Bacteroides sp. | reverse complement strand
GACCTGGCCGGATTGCCCCAATCGGTACGCTCTGCGGCCGCCGATGCCGCCAGGGCAGCCGGAGAAGAAAGCCTTTGGGTCTTTACCCTCCATAAACCCAGCTGGATCCCCTTCCTTCAATACTCAGAGAAGCGCGATTTGCGTGAAGAGCTGTATAAGGCCATGTATATGCGCTGCAACAGGGGCAACGAGTACGACAATAATGAAATTATCAAGGAGATGCTAGCTCTACGCATTGAACGAGCCAACCTGCTGGGTTATGAAAATCACGCTGCATATGTACTGGAAGAGCGAATGGCCAAAAATGCAGAAAATGTGTATAATCTTCTGGAGCAGGTCTGGGAGCCTGCACTTGGCAAAGCCAAAGAAGAAGCTCAAATGATGCAGCAAATGATTGACCAGGAAGGCGGGAATTTTAAACTGGCCTCGTGGGACTGGTGGTACTATGCCGAGAAGATCCGGAAGGAGAAATATGATCTTGACGAGGAAGAGCTCAGAAATTATTTAATTCTGGAGGCCGTCAAGGAGGGCCTTTTCAGCGTGGTTAACAATCTATATGGCCTGACCCTGGAACCACATCGTGATCTTCCTGTATACCATTCGGAGGTGGAAGCCTATGAAGTAAAGGACCGCGATGGTTCCCACCTGGGAGTCCTGTATATGGATTTTCATCCCAGGCCCGGGAAAAGAAGCGGTGCATGGAGCACAAGTATCAGAACCGCACACGTAGAAAACGGAACACAGATTACTCCGGTTGGCCTGATAGTAATGAACTTTACCAGGCCCACTGGTGATAAGCCTGCCTTGCTCAGCTTTGACGAAACCCTTACCCTCTTCCATGAATCCGGACATGCCCTGCACGGCCTGTTTAAGAAGAGCAAATACCTGAGTGGCCGTGTAGCCACTGATTTCGTGGAGCTGCCTTCTCAGATCATGGAAAACTGGGCTGCTCACCCGGATGTATTAAGAACCTATGCCAAACACTACCAGACCGGCGAAGTGATTCCCGATGAGCTGATCGACAAACTGCAAGCTGCCAGCAAATTTAACCAGGGATTTGCAACGGTTGAATACACAGCAGCATCGATCCTGGATATGGATTACCACACCCTGACGGATGCTTCCGGCGTAAATCCAAATGCATTCGAAGATGCCTCCATGAACCGGATCGGACTGATTGAAGAAATCATCCCCCGCTACAAATCCAATTATTTCCAGCATATCTTTTCCGGGGGATACTCTGCAGGGTACTACAGCTATATGTGGTCCGAGGTCCTCGACAAGGATGCATTCAATGCTTTCCTGGAAACCAGTCTGTTCGACCAGGCCACAGC
>CAYRLP010000195.1:0-4458 GCA_964424935.1 uncultured Bacteroides sp. | reverse complement strand
CAGCCACCTCCTTCCGGGAAAATATCCTGGAGAAAGGGGCATCCATGGAAGAGATGAAAATGTATGTCAATTTCAGGGGTGCCGAACCCACCCTTGAACCCATGCTGAAAGCCAGGGGGCTGGATTAGACATACCAGGGAAAGGGCTAAATGCACACCTACACTCCCCGTCCCTTCAGAATGGTGATTATGGTGTAGAAAAGGATTTTGACATCCACAAAGAGGGACATGTTCTCAATGTAAAGAATATCATACTGGAGACGCTTGATCATTTCATCCACGTTCTCCGCATAACCATATTTCACCTGGCCCCAGGAGGTAATTCCCGGTTTCACCTTTTGAAGATGGGTAAAATGGGGGGCTATTCGAATGATCTTGTCTATAAAATATTCCCTTTCGGGCCGGGGTCCTACCAGGGTCATTTCCCCTTTCAGCACGTTGATGAAATTGGGGATCTCATCCAGCCTGTGCCTGCGCATCATCTGTCCGAACCGGGTCACCCTCGGATCATGTTTCGATGAAAGTTCAGGCCCGTTCTCTTCCGCATTATGGTACATGGAACGGAATTTATAGATGTGGAACTCCCTGCCGTATCTACCGATCCGGCTTTGCTTGTAAAGTATGGGGCCGGAAGAACTTAACTTGACGCCAATGCTCAGTGCTATAATCATCGGGCTTAGGAGGATTAACGACAAAATTGAGAGCACTACATCCATCAGCTGTTTCACATTTTGCTGCCACACCGGCATGACTTCCTGATTTACCTCAAGCAGCGGGGTGCCAAATATGGTCGTGCTTTTAACTTTCCCGGTTAGTATGTCTGTGATGCTCGGAATGGCACTGATCCGCACATCCAACATGGATAAGCGGTTCACAATATCCCCAATTATCCCGTGTTCCGCCGGATCCAGGGCAATAATGACCTCCTCCACCTTGTGTTCCATCAATATGGCTTCCATATTTTCATGTCCCCCCAGGTGGGCCAGGTGGTCTTGCAGCTGGTAATGTTCCTTCCACTGAACATTGATGAAACCGAGTATCTCATATCCATTGGACCTCTTCTGGTTCAGGATATCCAGATAAACATCCACCGCATTTTCATTGCTTCCGATCATGACGGTTTTAAATCCGATCTCCCTGCTGTGAACTTTTGAAACGGTCCGGCTGGTCAGAATCATCCTTGGGATCAGAGTAAAGGTGAAATGCAGCAGGAAGAGCGTAATGGCGAGGTGGTAATAACTGGTGTAGTTCAGGATGATGTCATCCAGTAGCAGGATAAAGAATATAACAATCACTCCCAGTAATGAAGTATAAAACGTACGGATAAAATCATCGAGCCTGGAACGGCGGTACATATCTTTGTAAAATCCGGTGAAGTAATAAAGCAGGATCCAGGAAACGGGAAGACCGATTACCCCGTACCAGAACCGGGGACCGAAGGTAAGGGGGACCTCCGTACCGAATACCTGGGGCTCAAGCTGGATCTTTCGAAAAAGGAAAAAGAGGACCCACGCCCCCATGGCAGACAGGAAATCAAAAAATATGTACAGAAACCTCTGTCTTGTCTGGTTCTTCATTTAGTGTGGTAGACCTCTGTATCTATAACTGAAACAGGGGACTAATAATTGCATCGGGTGTCAAAAAAAACACGGCCCGGGTAAAAGAATATCGACTATATTTGTCCATCTACATGGAACAGGCAGATAGTTTTAGACATAAAGGCTTAAGAAAGAAACTGATAGACTCCATAAGATCCAAAGGGGTCAAAGATGAAGAAGTGCTGAAAGCCATGGACCGGGTACCCCGGCATCTCTTCATGGACAGCAGTTTTGTGAACTTCTCCTACATTGACAAAGCCTTTCCCATTGCTGCAGGGCAAACCATATCCCAACCTTATACCGTAGCCTTCCAGACCGAACTGCTGGATGTGAAAAAACACATGAAGGTCCTGGAGGTTGGGACCGGTTCGGGGTACCAGACAGCCGTGTTGCTTGAGCTCGGTGCCCGGGTCTATACGATTGAAAGGTTGCGGCAACTCTTTCTTGCTGCCCAGGATACCCTGCGTCCCCTGAATTACAAACCGCTTTTTTTTTACGGGGATGGTTATGAAGGATTACCTGCATTCCAGCCCTTTGACAGGATCCTGATCACTGCCGCAGCCCCGGAGGTTCCAAAGCTTCTGCTGGAGCAATTGGCCATAGGAGGCATCCTCGTGGTACCGGAGGGTGACCGGTACGGGCAAAGAATGGTCAGGGTGGTGAAGGAGGGCAAGGACCAGTACCAGCGAAGCGAACATGGCCATTTCTCATTTGTCCCCCTTCTAAGGGGCAAAAACCAGTAACATGCTGCACATTGAATCATTTGTATTTAACCCCTTCCAGGTCAATACCTACCTGGTCAGGGACGAGAAGGGAGACTGCCTAGTTGTGGATCCGGCCTTTTACACTCCGGATGAGATCCGGGAATTTGACCGGTTCATTTCCTCCGAGGGATTGCAGGTGATCGGACAGTTGAATACCCACTGCCATGTGGATCATGTGCTTGGCGCAAAACACATGCAAACGGTCTACCAAAGTCCGATTCGTGCCCACCCTAATGAATCCGGGCTGCTTAACAATGCCCCTGTCATGGGAGAGGTTTTCGGACTACACCTGGAGCCAATCTCCGGAATAGATCAACCCTTAGATGATCATGAAACCATAACCATAGGAGACGATTCGCTCCTGTCCATCCTGGTTCCCGGGCACTCACCCGGCAGCCTCTGTTTCTACGATTCTGAAGATGGATTTGTAATTTCGGGAGATGCCCTGTTCCAGGGAAGTATCGGCCGGACCGACCTGCCCGGCGGTGACTACGATACCCTGATCAGTGCCATCCGCGAAAGGCTGCTGGTGCTTCCCCCTGAAACCAGGGTCTATCCGGGACACGGCGAGACTACGACCATCGGGGAAGAAGCCGCTACAAACCCCTTTCTATCCATGCCTTAACAACATGATATCCTTCACCGTTTTTAAGCAAAGGTTTCTTTATATTTGCGCTTCAGTACCCATAGTACCTGGAACTAAATTACACCCATTTTATGAAATCCGATCTGTTTAGTCAGCGTCACCTGGGCCCCCGGAAGCCCGATATAGTCAGCATGTTGAATACCATTGGAGTGACCAGCATGGAGGAACTGGTAGCCCGTACCATTCCAGCCTCTATCCTGATGGACCATTCCCTGAACCTTCCCGGGGCAGTTGATGAGAACAGATACCTGAAGAGGATCAAGGAGATCGCCGCGAAAAACAGACTTTTCAAAACCTATATGGGCCTGGGATATTACAATACCATACTTCCTTCTGTGATCCAGCGTAACATACTTGAGAATCCCAACTGGTATACCTCCTATACCCCCTACCAGGCTGAGATTTCCCAGGGAAGGCTCGAGGCACTGCTTAACTTCCAGACCATGGTCATGGAACTCACACACATGGAGATGGCCAACGCTTCCCTGCTTGATGAAGCCACTGCCGCCGCGGAAGCCATGATCATGCTTTTCAATGCACGTTCCAGGTCGGCGTTAAAAGAGGGCAGGAAGCAATTCTTCGTGGATGAGCAGGTTTTCCCCCAGACAAGGGCTGTTCTGGAAACCAGGGCGAAACCGCTGGGTATTGAACTTGCATTCGGATCTTACCTGGATGCCGGGCTGAATGAGAACTTTTTTGGAGCCCTGGTACAGTATCCTGCTTCTGACGGGGAGATCCGGAACTATATTGACTTCACGCAATCGGCACATGAAAAGGAGATTTCTGTTGCCGTTGCAGCTGATCTCATGAGCCTGGTACTGCTTACCCCACCAGGGGAATGGGATGCAGATGTGGTGGTCGGTTCCACTCAGCGATTTGGCATACCCATGTTCTACGGGGGCCCCCATGCAGCCTATTTTGCATGCAAAGAACACTACAAAAGGCACATTCCGGGCCGGATTATCGGGATTTCCATCGATGCGGCCGAAAAACCGGCACTTCGGATGGCTCTTCAAACCCGGGAACAGCATATTAAACGGGAACGTGCCACTTCCAATATTTGCACCGCCCAGGCCCTCCTGGCCAGTATGGCCGGCATGTATGCGGCTTACCATGGACCGGAAGGCTTAAAGAGAATTGCTTCCAATATTCATACCGGTGCCGCCTATCTGGCTTCCCAACTGAAAGATCTGGGATACACCCTGGCACACCGGGATTATTTTGACACGCTTTGCATTCTGCTCCCCGAAACTCTTACATCCAGCGATATCCGCAAAATTGCAGAGGAACGGGAGATCAATTTCTATTACCCCGATGAATCGACGGTCCAGCTTTCCACCGACGAATCCACGGAAGAAGAGCAGCTCAATGAAATCCTGGAGATCTTTTCCATGGCGATAAAGAAGGGGGCCCATCCGCTGGAAAACCTTGAGCCTGGCACAGCCTTTGAC
>CAYRLP010000194.1:0-5803 GCA_964424935.1 uncultured Bacteroides sp. | reverse complement strand
TGCTGCAGCATTCCAGGGAGGTTGCCAACCTGTGTGCCATTATGGCCACGGAACTCGGGTTGAATGCAAAACTGGCAAGGAGAGCCGGGTTGCTTCATGATATCGGGAAGGTTCCTGATGACGAGCCTGAGATCCCCCATGCGGTCTACGGCATGAAACTGGCGGAGAAGTACAAAGAGAAACCGGATGTCTGCAATGCCATTGGTTCCCATCATGACGAGGTGGAGATGACCACGCTTCTGGCCCCCATTGTACAGGTATGTGATGCCATTTCAGGGGCCCGTCCGGGGGCACGCCGCGAAGTTGTGGAGTCTTACATCAAGCGACTGAAGGAACTGGAAGCCATGGCGCTTTCGTATCCCGGGGTTCTGAAAACCTATGCCATACAGGCAGGAAGGGAACTGAGGGTGATTGTTGGAAGTGAAAAGGTTTCCGATAAGGATGCAGAGAGTCTGTCCTTTGATATTGCCAAAAAGATCCAGGACGAAATGACCTATCCGGGCCAGGTAAAAGTTACCGTCATCCGTGAAACACGAGCCATAAGTTACGCCAAATAGTGAAAAGAGTTCTAATTACAGGAACAGCCGGTTTTATAGGATTTCACCTGGCCAGGAGACTGGTTGATCAGGGGTATCATGTAACCGGACTGGATAGTATCAATGATTATTATGATGTGGATCTGAAGTATGACAGGCTGGGCGTGTCGGGTATTTCCCGGGACCGGATTGCCTATAACACCTTGGTCACCAGCAGTCATTCAGAGAACTATCAGTTTATCCAGTTAAAACTTGAGGATCGTGAGGCCCTGTTTGAACTGTTCGCCAACCGGCGGTTTGAAGTGGTGGTCCACCTGGCCGCCCAGGCAGGTGTCAGATACAGCCTTACCCATCCACAGACTTATGTGGACAGCAACATCACCGGGTTTCTTAACATTCTGGAAGCATGCCGGCATCATCCCGTGGAAAACCTGATTTATGCCAGTAGCTCCAGTGTGTATGGTTTAAATAAGAACCTGCCTTTTTCGGTGAGCTCCAATGTGGATCATCCCGTAAGCCTGTATGCAGCCAGCAAAAAGAGTAACGAACTGATGGCGCATACCTACAGTCACCTGTTTGGGATCCCGACCATCGGCTTACGATTCTTCACGGTATACGGTCCCTGGGGGCGTCCCGATATGGCTCTTTTTCTCTTTACCAAAGCGATCCTGGCAGGGGAACCCATCCAGGTCTTTAACCACGGTAAGATGGAACGCGATTTTACCTACGTGGATGATATTGTCGGGGGGATTGAACGGATGGTCAGACACCCGCACATCAAAGGGGAGGGCTGGGATCCGGAATCTCCCGATCCCTCTATTTCTTCTGCCCCCTACAAGATCCATAACATCGGAAACAACAGACCGGTGAAGCTTACCATCTTTATTGAGGCCATTGAAAAAGCGCTCGGAAAGAAGGCAGAGTGGAAGATGATGCCTATGCAGCCGGGCGATGTGGAACGGACCTGGGCCGATGTTTCCTCCCTAAGGCGGGATTACGACTACAATCCGGATACCCCGGTTGAAGCCGGCATAAAACAATTTATTGATTGGTACAGAACGTATTACAAGGTATAAACCGGAGGTACTAGGATTGCTCCAGAAGCATTTTCAGGGTCCGGGCCTTCTCCGCCTGTCCTGATCGTTCGTAGGCGTACTGGAGGTTAATAATCAAACGTTCAATCACATCCAGGCTTGAGCAGGGAGTGAAATAGAAGTCCTTTTCCTCGATCCTCAGGTGACGGAGAAAGTGTTTCAGCTCTTTCAAACCAAGAACTGTCCCTTTATCCGAGGGATTGATATAGAATAATATATTATTCGGGTCATCAAGGTAGTCGGGATCATAGTAGCAAAGCACAAAATTCCTTGGGAGGTTGACCCCGTAAATGGGAAGTTTCAGTCTTCGGGCCAGTTCCGCATAGATCAAACCCAGGACCACCGGACTTCCTTTGAATGTATCCATCACGTGGTTGACCAGGTAGAGCTGGGGACTGTGTGCTTTTTTTAGACTTTTGTCAAACCGGTGAATGTCGTAAAGGAAATAGTTCATCACCTTTACTTTTTCAAGAGCGGTCAGGTCGTTGTTCAGTTCCAGCCAGATATCCTTCCTGATTTTCTCCAGCTTCTGATCAAGCGGTTCGTAGGAGAGTTCCGGATAATGGAACCGGGCCACCAGGTAGGCTCCGAAGAGCAGGTCTGTTCCGCCACCTGATCTCCAGCTGTACATTCTGTCCTTCAGGGTATTTAACTGGATGGACCGGATCACATTTTCTATGCGTGTCTGGAGGTCCGGTCTCAGGGTGAGTTCCCATCGTTTTTCAAGGGGAGGGACGGCTTCTTCACCCAGTTCGATCAGTCGGTTCAATACGTTGTCATATACATCCAGGTCCGGATCTTCCAAGAGTGTGATCAGGGCTTCCAGCTCCCGTTGTCCGTTATCAGTCATCTTTTGTCAGCTTTTCCAGAACATGGATGATCAGGTCATCCACAGCGCTGTGATATTCTTCAAGGAACTCACGCGTAATACGGTTTGCCACGGCAATACAGATCGTGATTGCCTGGTGGTTCAACATTGCGGAAAGAGCGTACAGTGCAGAACTCTCCATCTCAAAATTCTGGATTCGCAAACCTTCAAAACGGAAGCTCCCGATTTTGGAGAGCAGTGCCGGATCACCTGGAGCAAGCCGGATGGACCGGATCTGGGGTGCATAAAAACCGGGAGTGGACAGGGTGATTCCGGATTCCGTTCCGCTTTCCGAAAGCAGTGAATGCAGATGCTCCGATCCCTTTATAAAATAGGGCTTCGCAAGATTTGGTCCCCAGTTTGTATGCTCCATAAAGGCACTTGCAAGTCCGGTCTGGTTATACCCGGCGGGATCCTTGTAGAAGTGGTAGAGGCCGTCCAAACCACCGGCAATCCGGGTCAGGATCCAAGCACCGGGACCCAGATCGTCATGAAGGGCTCCGCTGGTTCCGATTCTTATCAGGTTCAGGCCGGTATGACCCGGTGTCGGAACACGCTGTTTCAGGTCCACATTAACAAGGGCATCCAGTTCATTCAGCACGATATCAATGTTATCCGTTCCGATTCCTGTGGAGATTACCGTGATACGTTTGTCCTTGTATCTTCCTGTATGGGTGACAAATTCACGGTTCTGCTTCTCCAGCTCAATCCGGTCAAAATGGGAGGATACCTGTGCCACTCTTCCCGGGTCTCCCACCAGAATGATCTGTCCGGCCACATCCCCGGGAAGCAGGTTCAGGTGGTATACACTTCCATCCGGATTCAGAATCAGGTCTGTGTGTGAAATCGGCTTCATTCTTCTTTTCCTGTCACTTTCGATAAAAATAGTGTATTTTTACACCTGCTTTCGAAATACTTACTCACAACTAAATTGAATCGTTATGAAAAGAGCCCAATACATTATTATCAGCGTGGTTGCCATTGTAGTACTCCTGCTAATTTTTGGCAGCCAGATGTTCTATGTTCTGAAACCCGGTGAGCGTGGGGTGGTATTTAAGAAATTCGGTATGGGACTGGATAAGGACAATATCTTTGTGCCCGGATTCCATGTGATTGCTCCGTGGAACGACCTGATCCGTTACGATGTGAAAGAACAGAAGAGCGAAGAGACCATGGATGTACTGGACAAGGAGGGACTTTCCATCAATGTGGATGTGACCATTATTTTCAATCCCTTTTATGACAAGATCGGGTACCTGCATGAGAATATAGGGGCCAACTATGTTTCCGTGATGGTGATCCCTAACGTTCGTTCTGCGGTACGTGCGGTGACTGGGCGGTACGATGCCGAGGAGATTTACTCGACCAAAAGGGGAGAGGTGGAGACAGAGATTATCGAAACAACCAGGCGGGCCCTGGCTGAAAAGAATATCGAGATGAAGGACCTGCTGATACGCTCCATCACCCTGCCGGAAAAGATCAAGGAGGCCATTGAGAATAAGCTGCAGCAACAACAGGAAGCCCTCGCTTACCAGTACCGGCTGGAACGGGAGGAGAGTGAAGCAGACCGTCTCCGGATCCAGGCCCAGGGGATTGCGGATTACAATGCCATCATCAGTGCATCCCTGACGGAACGGATCCTGCGGCAGAAAGGGATCGATGCTACGCTTGAACTGGCCAACTCAGCAAACAGCAAGGTAGTGGTGATCGGCAGCGGTGAGGAGGGCTTGCCCCTGATCCTTGGAGGAAACCAATAAGAAAGATATGCTACAGAGATCTCAAACCCTTTTTCTTCTGGGGGTCTTTATCCTTTCCTTGCTTCTGCTGACCGGGCCCATCACGCATTTTACCCTGGATGGAAGTGAATTTCTGCTGAGACATTCCGGACTGTATAATGCGGCCGGTGAAAAGATGGAAGTGGTCACATGGCCTCTTTCCGTGATCTTCATTATCTCCGTGGTGCTGACCTTCCTGGATATCTTTTTTTACAGAAACCGGATGCGGCAGATGCGGATAGCCATCTTTCTCATCATGCTGAATGCAGGCATATTGGGCATGATGTTCTTTTATACCTCTGTGGCCAGGGGATGGCTGGAAGACGCACTGGTCCTGTATCAGTGGAGGTTTGTGGTACCCCCGGTATGCATGATCCTCCTGTACTTTGCATTCCGGAGGATCCGCAGGGATGAACTGCTTGTTAAGGCCTACGACCGGATCAGATAATCACGATATTGTCCTGATCAGTGATCTTTTCGCAGTAGTGGCATTTTAACTTTACCTCTGATTTGGAGACCACTTCGAAACGTGTGGTTACATTTTCATTGTTGGTGATGCATTTCGGATTCACACATTTGGCGATGCCTCTGATCTCATCCGGAATTTCCACGATCCGTTTTTCCACCACATCATAATCCTTGATGATGTTCAATTTGGCACAAGGGGCCACCAGGGCGATCTTGTTGATCTCATCATCCTTGAAAAACACCCTGGAAAGCTTGATGATCCCTTTTTTCCCAAGCTTACTGCTTTCCAGGCTGTTCCCTATGGTGATCATGGTATCAAGCTTATCCAGTTTCAGGATGGAGACCACCTTGAAAAGTACGGTAGCCGGAATGTGATCAATAACGGTTCCTTCTTTGATCGCGCTGACTGATAGTTGTTTATCTCTCATTTTGTTTATGAACTTATTCGTGTGTACAGGTTTATTTTACTCCCAGAATGGAAGAGATAATGGCCATGCGCACGAAGACGCCGTTTCTGGCCTGGTCGAAGTAGTAGGCGTGGGGACTCACATCCACATCCGGATGAATCTCATTGACCCGGGGCAGGGGATGCAGCACTTTCATGCTCTTCTTGGTACCCTCAAGCATAGCGCGCTTCAGGATGTAGGCATTTTTCACACGTTCGTACTCGATGGGATCGGTAAAACGTTCCTGCTGTACCCGGGTCATGTAGACAATATCCGCCTCCTTAAGGAATTCGGAGAGATCCTTGCTTTCGGTATAACTGATACCCACCTTGTCCAGGTATAGCTTATAGGTGGCAGGCATTTTCAATTCATCGGGTGAAATAAAGTAGAAGGTGGGATTGAACTTTGACATGGCCTGAAGCAGCGAATGCACGGTCCGCCCGTACTTCAGATCGCCCACCATGGCAATCTTCATGTTCTCCAGTCTGCCCTGCGTCTTTGTAATCGAATACATATCAAGCAGGGTCTGGGAGGGATGCTGGTTTGCACCGTCACCCGCGTTGACAATGGGGACGGAGGAGACTTCGCTTGCCAGGCGGGCACTTCCTTCCAGGGG
>CAYRLP010000193.1:1808-5852 GCA_964424935.1 uncultured Bacteroides sp. | reverse complement strand
CCTCACCACGGTGCCTCCGGCTGCTGAAAATAACCACCAGCCCTAGAATGATAAGAATAGAAGGCCAGAACAGGGACCTCCAGTAATAGGGAACATGAACGAACCTTGGAAGCAGGAAGAAGGACCCGATCACGATCAGAATGATCCCTGTCCCCTTGTTTTCCTTGTTTGAAAGAAATATCAGTCCCAGGAAGATGAGCAGGGCCTGCCATGTAAATAGAAAATCTCTAAGCCGCCAGGGGACAATGTCCGCCAGGTCGGCAATCAGGAACAGGCCAAGGAACATCAGAACGATCCCGAGCAGCAGATGTGCTCTTCCTGATCGTCTGAGCGGTGGTCTTTCGCCGTAGGAGTTCCGTTCGCCCTGTGTCCTGTTTTCCCAATCTGATTGCTTTTCCATAATCATTTAGCTTATAGGATCAAATGTAATATACAGGAAAGGGTTCCGGAAATAAAAATCGGCAAAAACACTTATTTTACCGGTAAACTGACGGATACTTTTCCCCTGATTTTTAAAAACGGTTCAACCAGCGGTGCCTGCTGGCCACATCTCCGAATCGGGCTACAAAAGTGAATTCATGAGTACCGTAAGTATTTTTCATTAACCCATTCAGTCCGATATCGTATGCATATCCAAATATAAGTCGGTCGATGCCCACTCCTGCCATTACTACAATAGAATGCCCTGATCGGTAGGTCAAGCCTCCCCAGTAATTCTGTTTAAAATAGCATTTGCCATTAATATCTGCCTGGATTTTTCCGTTCTCTGCCACCTTAATGTAAGCAGAGGGGCTGAACGTAAAGTCCTGATTAATAGTGAAATCGTAACCGCCCAGCAGGTTGTAGTTTCTTTCCATGACCAGGGTTTCGTAACCATCATCGCCAAATTTTATCGCCGCCTCCAGCAGCTGATCCACGGAAAATCCCACCCAGAAGTCCGGGTTGGAAAGGTACACACCGACATCCGCATCCGGTATAAAGACTGACTGATGAACTCCCAGCCAGAGATCATCATCCGGTACTTCCAGGCTAATTTTTTTCTCATCCAGTCTGTACTGATAACCGACCATGGAGAGACCGAAAGAAAGCTGAGCAGTCTTAAGATCAATATGATATGCATAGGTGAGCTTCAGACCTGTTCTGTCCACCGCGCCATTCCTGTGGTTAAATATGTAACCCCCCAGTCCAACATGGCCTCCCCGGGAGGCGGATCTCCTTCTTCTTCTTACTGAACCGGACCTTGAAAACCGGTTATCTTGCATGAACCTGGTCTGGAAACTTAGCGCATAGGTGGAAGGTCCGTCTATAAGTCCCACCCATTGTTCCCGGACGGTCAGGTTTGCGGCCGTATATCCTTCGGAACCCGCCACTGCGGGATTCAATAGAAATCCGTTCAGCATGTATTGACTATATACGGGTGCCTGCTGGGAAAATCCCTCCATCATGCACAGCATCGATAAGACAACGATACATAGTATACTCTTCATCCCTATTTAATAACTGTTACAATCCCAAAATACCTACGGTCACTTCCATCGTTAAAATAGACAACAAAATGATAGGAATCAACGGGTACCGGCCTTCCGCTCATGGTGGTCCCGTCCCAGGGCTGTGAATACCCCGGCTCAGATCTCCACACCAGGGTGCCCCACTGATCGTAAATTTCAACAACTGCCTGGTTAAATTTCTGCAGGTCATATAAGTTCCACACATCATTTACTCCGTCTCCATTGGGTGTTATGGCTGTAGGCGGATGAAATCCATAGTACCTGTCACAGGCCTCTATGTAAACCGTATCAGTTCCCACGCACCCATATGCATTTTCAACCTCTACCCAGATTTTCTGGTCTCCGCTTTCATAGATGGTGATCTGCTGACTGAAATCTCCGGTAGACCACCTGTAGGTCTCTCCGTCGTTACCGGCATCCAGAATCATTCCCTCCTCCACGCAAACCGAGGTATCAGGCCCCAGGTCCACCACCGGTAGTTCCTGGACACTTACATAGAGACTATCTCGTGTCTCGCAGCCATAGCTGTCTGCGACTTCAAGAATCAACCAGCCCTCCTGGTCTGTGGAATATACCTGCCCTGAACTTCCGTCCTGCCACAAATAGGCTACAAAATCGCCTTCCGGATCAATCGTAATAAAGGAACCCCTGCAGATATCGGCATCATCACCCAGTTCAAGATCGGGACCAGAAACTTCGACTTCAAGACTGACCGGCAAAGATACGCACCCGTTGACGGATGTTTCCGTGAGTTCCAGACTTCCTGTTAGTTCCTGGTCGCCCCAATCCACATAGATGGTATCGTTAAAATCATACACAATGCTTCCATTGGTAATGTTCCAGGAATAGGTGGAACCCGTCATACCACCGGCGACATACTTGTAAAGGGGGTCTCCTACGCAGGCATGTTCTGTCATTTCAACAAAAACAGGATTTGGCGCAGCCCAAACATATACAACCACGGAAACGGCTGCTGTAGTGTCACACTCGGCTTCAAACCTGACATAGTAGGTAGTGGTGTCATCCGGTGCCGCTAGAGATAATCCATTCCCTGAGCCCACCATGGAAGTAAACAGGTCATCCTCATACCATACTGCCGTGCCATTCGTGCCCGGATCCCCTCCTGTATAAGTTAATAATATATTTCCGTCTCTAGCGCAGACCGGATTCCTGTCCACAGATGCGGAAACCGGATTAATCGGCATATCTTTTACAGTTACTGTTACAGCTACAGCTGATGTAGAATCACAGACACCTTCGAATCTTACATAATAAGTCGAAGTTGCCAGGGGTGCCGGAATATCAAGCAGGTCCCCCTCACCAAGGAGGCTGGTCAGACCCGCATCCTCATACCATCTGGCAATTCCACCTTCAGGTATCATGCCGCCGTTGTAGCTCAGTTGAATGGTTCCTTCTCCGGCACATACCTCATCCGGGTAACTGGAAGCAAAATCAGGTGGCGCCACGGAAGTTAATAACGTGATCTTAAAGGAGCACGAATCTTCGTTCCCGTTTGTATCCTTGATTACATACCAGACGGTAGTCACACCCTTATTAAAGACAGACCCGCTGGCGTCCAGGATCCCTGAACTAGAGCTTGCCCCCTCCAGCCTATAGGTCACCTGGCTGCTACAATTACCTGTAACGGACACGGGACCAATCCCATTCACGACCATGCTGCAGGCTCCCCCCGGAGCCGTTTCGACCTGATCCTCCGGACAAATGATCCCGGGTATGACATTATCCTCCACCATGACCGTTGCATTACAGGTGGTCTGGTTTCCGCATGCATCCTGCACGGTCATCTGAACTGTGTTCGGTCCGATATCAATGCAATCAAATGCATAGACATTAAGCCACATGGTATCCAGCAGACAATTGTCGCTGCTGCCGTTGTCAAGGTCCCCTGGTGTGATTGTCGCCAGTCCCATTCCATCCAGTTGGACTGTCACATTCTGACACATAGCAACAGGAGGAGAGAGATCCCGGGTGGTGATTGTCTGGGGATGGATCGTGGTATTGAAAGCATCATCAGTAAGGATCCACCTGCGTGTGATGATGATGTTGCATGGATCGGAAGCATCAACCATATCACTGTAATAGGCATCCAGGGTGATATCACAGTTATCTGCTTCATCGAATACATCCCCGGTCAGTCCAAGATCATTTACATCCTCATCACAATCCAGTATGAGATCGGCAGGAGAAGTAAAACTCGGAGCCTCCGTATCCGTCACCGTCACCGTAAAGCTGCAAACTGCAGGGCCGTTCGCGGCGGCATCCGTATACTCATAGGTCACTGTGCTCACCCCCACCGGGAACAGCGTCCCGCTGGCCTGACCTGCAGTCATCGTACCCGACAGGCCCGTCCCGTCGCAGTTATCTTCAAAGACAGGTGCCGTGTAGGTCACTAATGCATCACACACACCCGGATCATTTGCCACATTGATATCGGCCGGACAGCTGGTTACGGTCGGAGCTTCCGTATCCGTCACCGTCACCGTAAAGCTGCAAACTGCAGGGCCGTTCGCGGCGG
>CAYRLP010000193.1:0-1708 GCA_964424935.1 uncultured Bacteroides sp. | reverse complement strand
CACACACACCCGGATCATTTGCCACATTGATATCGGCCGGACAGCTGGTTACGGTGGGTAAATCTGAATCTGTAACTGTAAGATCCACCGGGCAACTATCAAAATTCCCCCCGGCATCCGTAACCGTAATTGTAACAGTTGTTACACCGACACCGATAAAGGTCCCGGCAGCCGGGATCTGAGTCACTATTGGAGCCGGATCACAATTATCTGTAAAGACCACTTCAGAGGTCAGATCAGGAACCGCCACCAGGCAGGATGACCCTGCATTATAGGCCCTGGGTGCAGCACACGTGGTAATGACAGGAGGCTCAGAATCGTTTATAACATTCCATTGAGCCAGTTGAATCCACATAGTGGCATTGCAGCCGGAATTAGGATTGCAGCTCCCCCTTCTACCTTCAATAATTAATTCATCCATACTACCAGTGGGTATCTGATCCCCTTCCGTATATGGGAAAGGCCCAAACCAAGCAGCTCCTATTCTCATACTGAATTGATACTCATCACCACATTCGATGCCACCACTACCGGGATTAAAGATGGCGGAAACCAGCTCCCCTTCACAAACATCATTATTTGGAATTCGCAGCGCCAGGTTTGGACCGGTGGGTTGAGACACTAACGTTGGTGAAATATCCTCCGTATAAGGATTCATTCCTGACGCATCATACGCTGTTACTCTTATAGCGGGAAAAAAGAATGGATCTGGTGTAAATTGAACTGTTGGTTGATTCGAGTAATTAATTGGAAAAAATCCTAATAGAAGTCTTGCCCAATTTGAACCGGGTCCCCATACACCGGTATAGGTTAGAGTGAGTTCAGTGGGATAACAGTATCCCGGAGCATCCGGAGTGATTGTGACCTGTGCCTTTATCGCAGGCAAAAAAATGACCAAGAGAAAAAGCAAAAACGTAGCTTTCCTGAACTGATGTCCAGGTTTATCCTTTGTGCATGGGGCTGAGGGATATATAATTAGGGTATCCAAGCTTTCCTTCAAAGGGTATCCCAGTCACAACAATGTGGGTGAATTCAGTGTTTAAATTAATCTGAATTTCTGAGGAAATCAATCCTATGGCGGGAATTTAATAAACAGATCTCTAGAACCGGTTCAGCCATTTAAAGCGCCTGGCATTGTCTCCAAATCTGGCAACAAAGGTAAACTCATGGGTACCGTAACTGTACTTCATGATGCTATTCAGCCCGATATCAAATGCATATCCGAAGATAAATTTATCGATGCTTACACCTGCCATTACGATTATGGAATTTCCGGTACGGTAAGTCAGTCCGCCCCAGTAGGATTGTTGAAAATAGAACTTTCCGCTGATATCTGCCTGGAATTTTCCATTTTCGGCGTATTTGATGAGTGTGGAGGGAGAGAATATGAAATCGCGACTGAGTTCAAAATCATACCCGCCGATCAGATAGTAGTTCCGTTCCATCACATAACGGTCATACCCGGAGTCGCCTATCTTAAGTGTCGACTCAAATAACTGGTCAACCGAAAAGCCCCCCCAGAAGTTACTTGCCATGTAATAAACGCCAAAATCGGCATCCGGGATCAAAACAGATTTATGGGCCCCCAGCCAGAGCTCATCACCCGGATCAGCCAGCTTTATCAGATCATCATCGATCCTGAACTGGTAAGCTACCATGGAGAGTCCGAACGAAAGCTGGGAATGACGAAAATTGATATGGTATGCAT
>CAYRLP010000192.1:0-5861 GCA_964424935.1 uncultured Bacteroides sp. | reverse complement strand
ACTAAAGTTTCGCAGTTCCATTAAATGTTGAAAACTAACAAGATATAGATAAAAAAAGCAGCAAGATTGTTACGTTAATATACTGTTTTTGAGTATATTAACTATGTCTACCAAACACAACAATCATGCTGCAGAGTAAAGATATCAATAAGATAGCAGAATTAAAAAACGGTTTTACCCCTAGGTGGTTTGAACCGGATTTCATTTTAAGTTCTTTGAAGTGTTTTTCATTTTCGGCAGTTTGTAAGTGCCTGAACCCGTTGAAGCAAAGAGGATACAGTTTTGAGTCGATCTTCTCCTGCCTGATAAGTCTTCCATTCCTGGGTTTGAGAACGGTACATTCTTTTACTGGTAGCGTGATGGCTGCACATATTGAGGCTCGTAAGGATGTATTTTACCGGTTAAAGAACAACCCGGGGATTTGCTGGAGGACGATCTTGTGGTTGTTCGGTTTGAAGTTCATAAAGCTGGTTTCAGCGCAGGGGGAAAGTAACAGCAGTTCACCCAAATGCCTGATCATTGATGATAGTGACTTGCCCAAGACAGGCAGGTATATTGAGAAGGTTTCCAGGCTATGGGATCATGTATCAAAGCGCTTTATTCTTGGGTATAAGCTTTTAGCAATGGGTTACTGGGACGGAGTATCCTTTATTCCTCTGGATTTTTCCCTGCACCGGGAAAGGGGCAGTAACAAAGACAAACCATTTGGTTTGAAAAAGAAGGAGTACCGGAAGCAGTACCGCAAGAAACGGGAAAAGGGGACCCACTCCTGGGATCGAGCCAAGGAAGCGGACTCGACCAAGATAGAGATTGCATTGAAGATGTTCTGGCGTGCCATATCGCAGGGAATCAAGGTGGATTACCTGTTGATGGACAGCTGGTTTACCTGTGAGGCTTTTGTCAAGGCGGTCAGGCGTGTGAAAAGGCAGACGGTGCATCTGATCGGGATGTATAAAACCCCTAAGACCAAGTTTGCTTTTAAGGGGGACCGGTTCACACATAGCCAGATCCGTAACAAGCTGGGAAAACCGAAGAGATGCAGGAAGTTAAAACTCCAGTACAAGGAGGCCATGGTGGATTACAATGGGGTACCCCTCAGGATGTTCTTCAGCCGAAAGGGCAGCAACGGTAAATGGAGGGTATTTATCACCACTGATACCAGTCTGTCATTCATCAAGATGATCGAGGTCTACCAGACTCGCTGGACAATAGAGGTTTTCTTCAAGGAAGCCAAACAGCTGCTGGGGCTGGGAAGGTGTCAGTCCAAGGATTTTGATGCCCAGATTGCTGATACGACCATCACGATGATACAGCATATTTTGCTGACCCTGAAGTTCAGGTTCGAACATTATGAAACGAAAGGAGCATTGTTCAATCATATAAGGGAGGGGATCATCCAATCCAGGCTGAATGAGAGGTTATGGGGAATGTTCGTGGAACTGGTGAGGCTTCTGGAAGTGTTGTTTGAGGAGATAGACGAGATGGAAATATTGGAGAAGATCCTGCAGGATGAGAGAGCGTATGAGATGGTCCGAAAGCTGCTTCCAGGGGAGCCAGAGATACAAATTGCCGCTTAACCGAAAATGGAAATGCTAAAGTGTTGATTTATTATAATATAGCACATGAGTTCAAATTGCAAAGTCTTGAATCTATGTGCATTAATAACAAGTGCGAAACTTTAATTACTTATTTACCCTGGTGTCCAGGTTTTGCTGAAGTCAAACACCCTTATCTGCAGGTATGTTGGGACCTGTGACAGTTACAACGATCTCAAAAGTATAAGGATATGCCTCCTTCTATCGGACATTTATAGACAGTTCTTCCGCCTCCAGGCCTTCTGCTTCTGCCTTCAGGGTAATATTCCCTTTCTCGGCGAACGGGCGTATTATGGCCTGGGCCCTGCCTTTGAATGTATTGATCTCAGGACGGTTGAAACTTCCCATATCATACGGACCGGCATTGCCCGATGCAGCAAGCTCACCATTGCCTGTGATTGTCAGTTTTATCAATACAGAATCCCTGGGGATTATCTGTCCGTTGTCATCAACCACCTCGATCTTTACAAACGAAAGATCATTCCTGTCTGCATTGATTTCATACCTGTCCGCTGTAAGTCTTATTCTCTCCGGTTCGCCAGCTGTTTTAAGGGATTTTGTGGCAATTTCTTTACCATCCTCATATGCAATGGCTTTCAGTTCACCCGGTTCATAGGGTACGTCAAATGTGGCTGTGTATTTTGTTTCAGCCGACACATTTTTTTCTCCGACCACTTTGCCATTCAGTTCCAGCCTTGCCCTGTCTCCCTTAGTAAATACACGGACCTCGAGAGAATCCCCTTCACTTCCCGGCCAGGTCCAGATGGGCCATTCATCAGGCCAGCCCCATCCGGCAATACTTTCAACCAGCCCTTCCGGTTCAGGGGCATGCACATTGATCTCCAGCTTACTGTTATTCCACAGCACATCCCGGTAGATCATCGGGGATTTTTTTTCTCCGGTTATATCTATATCTCCGCACCATGCACCAAACCAGGGCCAGTTTGAAGGCCTGCTGAAAGACATACCCGGCTGAGGACCTGGGAATGTACCCTGTGCAGGCGGTCCCCCCGGAGGTGGTCCTCCTGACGGCGCCCCTGAAGGTGGACCTCCGGCAGGTTGTCCTCCCGAAGGCGGTCCTCCTGAGGGCTGAAATCCACTTCTGCGGCGAATTCGCTGGCTGGGGTCAACATACTGTGTCCTCCCGAGAGCAACTTCTCCTAGATAATCCAGTCCGGTCCAGACAAAATCACCAATAACATAGGGATGTTTCTCCACCATCTCCCAGTTTTCAAACGCTTCCATGGGGAATGATTCTGTCCCCATCATGATTCTGTCCGGATAATCTTCATGATGTATTTCATACTGGTTCCATCCATAATTATAACCACATACATCCAACAGTGCAAACGTTTCCGGCAGTGCCCTGGCCGCACCATTAATGGCATTGGTCACCAGGCGGGTATTATCTATTCCTTTAATATAATCCACCAGTTGTTTCCCGATTCTCCAACCGCTGGTATCATTCCTTTCAGGTATTTCATTACCGATACTCCACAGAATAATACTTGGATGGTTCCTGTCCCTTAACAGCATGGCTTTCAGATCTTTCTGCCACCAGTCTTTGAAGAAAACCGAGTAATCCTGCGGATTTTTAGGTCTTTCCCACATATCCGCGAATTCATCAATTACCAGCATTCCTAGCCTGTCACACGCATCCAGGAAGGCTTCTGAAGGCGGATTGTGGGACGTGCGTATCGCATTAAATCCATTGGCCTTCATTATCTCCACACGACGTTCTTCAGCCCTGTTGAAAGCTGCGGAACCCAGCAATCCGTTATCGTGATGCATGCAAGCTCCCTTGAGCAGGATGGATTCCCCGTTCAGTAAGAAACCTTCTTCGGCCGAAAACTCAATATTCCGGATGCCGAAGGACTGATTATATGTATCCACCATCTGATCCGGCGTTTCGATTGAAATCACAGCCTGATAAAGATCCGGTGTCTCGATGGACCAAAAATCCGGATCTTCTACTGATATCTGAAGGTTTGCAATACTTGCTTCATCTGGCAGGATTTGAAGTGTTCCCTGGTTCTCACCAGCAGACTTTCCGTTCTTATCAAGGACCTTTACTTTAACCACAGCATCCACGGCTGTTCCACCTTCGTTCCGGGCAGTAACGGAAATATCGACAACCGCCTCGTCTTCCTGTATCTCCGGAGTTGTTATATATACTCCCCAAACGGCAATATGCAGCGGATTGGTCAGTACCAGATGCACGTTCCTGTATATACCCGAGCCGCTGTACCAGCGGGTATTTCTGCCGGTATTATCCACCTTTACAGCAACCACGTTGGTTTCTCCTGCAGGATTTAACAACCGGGTAACATCAAACCAGAAGGGTGAATAGCCGTATTTGTTGACACCGGCCCGTTGCCCGTTCACCCATACCTCCGTTTCCATGTACACACCGTCGAATTTCAATACTGCGGTTAATCCCTCATCAGCCTTGTCCAGTGTAAAATGTTTACGATACCAGCCGGTCCCTCCCATGACATTCCCGGGGCTCCTTCCTCCCCCCGGGCTGTTTTTTGAAAAGGGGCCAATCTGGTCCGGGCCATCATCACCCGGCAGGTCCATGATACTGTAGTCGTGCGGCAGATCAACAGTCTACCATTCTGAATCGTCGTATCCTGGCTGTTCAGCCCCGATCAGGCTGTCGCGTATGAATTTCCAGCCGGTATTGAAAGGCCTGTCACGATCAGCAGAAACTGAATCAACCGGTGATTTGCAGTTGGAAAGCAACAAGCCGGTGACCAGTACGGTTAACAAATGGCATTGTTTAATTTCTGTTTTCATGGTTTGGTAATATTTATCGGATAATTAAAAATAAAAAAACCGACCTGGTTATGTTAATCATCCATTAATTTTTTGATTAAATACTAGGATTCTGAAAAGTATTGAGTTTCTTCAGATTGAAGGATTGAAGATATCTGCTTCATTATCGACGCCCGGTTATGTCAGCATGCTCCGTGGAGCATGGGCCAGTCAATAAAAAAGGCCGTCCCGTTTAATTTGAGACAGCCCCTTTATGCTAAGGACCGGGCCAGGCTTGCCTGAGGCAGGAGGCAAACAGAAAAAGGTTTTGATACGCGAAGCGAACCGGGTTTACCGGGTCGTAACCGCATTGCTTGTCCTCTATATCTCCGGGTGCGGATAACTGGTAAAAAACTCCCGGATTGCAGGCTCGGCACATGAAACAGGAAAAGCCGTAAATAAAGTTGCCAGGAACAAGTCAGGCAGGTGCCTTTGCATTATCATCGGGTTGGAAAATGGCCTCATTTTCCAGCACTGTTATATGCATTCATATTCAATCCTGAAACAACAGGAGTGCGAATTCACGAAGACTTCGACGCCAGGATTGCCATTCATGCGCGGTATCAGGGGAAACATAGGAGGCGCTCTTGATACCGGCCTGCTGCAATACAGCAGCGGCTTCCTTGATGCCATCGGCACCGCGTTCCCGGCTGCCATAACTCATAAACACGAGTTTGACCTTACTCTTATCGGTAATATCATCCGGAGAGAGGGTGCCACCGCTGAAGAAGCCGATGTAGGAGAACTTATCAAGATGGGGAAGAGTAACCTCCCTTGTCACCATGCTGCCCATCGACAGGCCTGCCATTGCCCGGCTGTCACCATCGGTCAGAGTCCTGAAATTTCCATCAATGAAGGGAATCAGGTCGTTGACCATAACCTCCCGGTATGTATCAAATGAAAATCGCGGACGCGGACGTTCAGCAGGCTGTTCCCTCGGGGCTGCTTCTCTTGCTGTAGCAGTGGCCGGCCGGCGTGGTGCGGGGGGAGCTTCACCCGGTTTGTAAGCTGCACTGGTCTCCATAACAACGATAAATGGTTTGATTTTCCCTTCGGCGATCAGGTTGTCAAGTATTGCATTGGTTCGTCCCATTTCAATCCACACACGTTCGTCTTCTCCACCACCATGCTGCAGATACAGTACCGGGTAGCGGGTCGAAGTATTGGTCTCATATCCCGGGGGGGTGTAAACAAAGATGTGGCGCCAGGAGTTGGTGATCTTCGAAAAATAGTTCTCTATCAGAACGTCACCATGGGGCACATCTTTCAGATCATAAAAACCTCCCTCAGGATCGGGGACTTCAAAGCCATTACAGTTATGGCTGTAACCGATAAACCCGTCAGTAGCCGGATCCAGCACGATGATGCCATCTACAATCATCCAGTAGTTGTGGTAACCTAAATCCTGCGGTTCACTGGTGTAGGTCCATACACCGTCATCCCCTTTTA
>CAYRLP010000191.1:299-5870 GCA_964424935.1 uncultured Bacteroides sp. | reverse complement strand
CCTTTGTAACTGGGTTTGTACCCGAGATTGGGTTCTTCGATCCGGTTGGTATTCCAGGCTCCTTCCACAGAATCTATTTGGTAGAATCCCATATTGGTGGTCTGGTCATAACGGATCTCATCAAAAATAAAGAATTCCGGTTCGGGACCGATGAACGCCTGATCGGCAATTCCGGTCGATTTAAGGTATTCAACCCCTTTTCTTGCCACATGCCTGGGATCTCTGGTATAGTCCTTTTTGGTAACAGGATCCACGATATTGGCAATCACACTAACGGTCGGTTCGGCAAAAAAGGGATCTAGCTGGGCAGTGGTTGGGTCCGGGACAGCAAGCATATCTGACAGGTGTATCCCCTGCCATCCCCTTATGGATGATCCGTCAAAACCGACACCATCCACGAAGGTGGTTTCATCCCAGGTCTCAATTGGGAAAGAGCAGTGCTGCCAGGTACCGAGAAGGTCCGTAAACTTGAGATCAACCATTTCTGCACCCGCTTTTTTGGCAAATTCAAAAAATTCACCCGGTGATTTGATTTTTTCCATGTTACATTACTTTAAGTTATTGTTCAGACGTTTCAAACATTCATAGCCCGGTAGCGATCCTCGGCTTTCAATTAATCAAGTAACCTGCCCAAAAATATATATATTTTTAATAAAAGGTATGATTTATACAAGACATTCATCAAAAAAATCGTTTTTTATGTAGATTACCCCCTATTTTTTCATGGGGATGTGCGATTTCATACAAAATATCATATGTTGACCTGAATGTATTTTCATGTCAAAAACACGCTTCTTTTGCTATCTTTAATGAGACTTTTATATAAAACAGATTTCAATGGATGTAATCAAAGATTATGTGGAAACACACAAGGAACGGTTTCTGGAGGAATTGTTTGATCTGATCCGGATTCCTTCCGTCAGCTCCAAGCCCGAAGCCACGGGGGAGATGCTTAAAGCGGCGGAGTATATTGTGCAGAGCCTGCTGAAGGCCGGAGCCGATCATGCGGAAGTGAAGGAGACCTCCGGATTACCGGTCATATACGGGCATAAGATACTGGATCAGTCCCTGCCGACTGTCCTGGTATACGGTCACTATGATGTTCAGCCCGCAGAGCCCCTTGATCTCTGGGATTCACCTCCTTTTGAACCCGAGATCCGTGACGGGAAGATCTATGCACGGGGAGCCGATGATGATAAGGGTCAGTTATTCATGCATGTGAAAGCATTTGAAATGATGAATGCCACAGGAACACTACCCTGCAATGTGAAGTTTATGATTGAAGGGGAGGAGGAGATCGGTTCTCCCACCCTTAAGCAGTTTTGCAAAGAAAACAAGGAACTGCTTAAGGCGGATATTATACTGATTTCCGATACCACAATGATTGCACAGGATATCCCTTCCATTACCGTGGGACTTCGCGGACTCAGCTACCTGGAGGTTGAACTGACGGGTCCGAATCGTGATCTGCATTCGGGTCTGTACGGTGGTGCGGTTGGAAATCCGGCAAACCTGCTGGCCAAAATGATTGCTTCACTGACCGATGAAAACAACAGGATTACCATTCCCGGGTTCTATGATGACGTGTTGGAGGTTTCGGAGGGGGAACGGGCCGAGATGGCCAGGGCACCTTTTGACCTGGAGGAATATAAAAAAGCCCTGGATATCGGCCAGGTGGTTGGTGAAAGTGGTTATACAACCCCGGAACGGACCGGGATCAGGCCCAGTCTGGACGTTAACGGGATCTGGTCCGGTTACACCGGGGAAGGAGCCAAAACAGTCCTGCCGGCCAAAGCTTATGCCATGATATCCATGCGTCTGGTTCCCAACCAGGATTCAAAGAAGATCGACGAAATGTTTATCCGGCATATACAATATATTGCTCCTGAGGGTACGAAAGTGAAAGTAAGGAGTCTTCACGGGGGACAGGGTTATGTGACACCTATCGAGTTCCCCGCCTACAGAGCCGCAAGCAGGGCCATAGAGGAAAGTTTCGGGAAAGCACCCATCCCGGTCCGGAGCGGGGGAAGCATTCCCATAGTCTCTGATTTTGAGGAAGTGCTGGGAATTAAATCTATCCTGATGGGTTTTGGCCTGGATTCGGATGCCATTCATTCGCCCAATGAAAACTACCCCCTCTATAATTTCCATAAAGGGATTGAGACCATTCCCTTGTTCTATACCTATTTTGTAGAAGAGATGAGTTAGTTCCTGAAGAGATGAGTTAGTTCCACATAAGAACGGACAAACCCCTGCCTGGGTGTGATCCTGACGCCGGATATGTCCGGCGTTTTTTTATTTTTTAAGCTAAACCAGTGCAAATGCATGGGCAGAATCATCAAAATATGAAAAAAACATACTAGATGAGGTAAAAATAGGGGGGTAAAGTGAAAAAAAGTATATATTTGCATCTTCAAACTCGAAAACTATTTTTTAACTTAATTCTTTATATAATGGCGGTGATTAGATTTAAAGCACTGGAGCAGGTTTTTAACAGAAAACCTTTGCACGTTCCCCCTCCCTCTGACAAAACATCGGATTATTATGCCATCAATGTATTCGACCGGGCCAAGATGCAGAAGTATCTATCCAAAGATGCATATAATCATGTGATGGATTCCATAGATAAGGGGACTCCCATCGACCGTAAAAAAGCGGACTCTGTCGCAGCAGGAATGAAAGCCTGGGCCACGGAACGGGGAGCTACACACTATACGCACTGGTTCCAGCCCTTAACCGGAGGAACGGCAGAGAAACACGATGCGTTTATTTCTCCAACAAGCTACGGAGGGGTGGTTGAAACCTTCTCAGGGAGCGCGCTGGCTCAGCAGGAACCGGATGCATCCTCCTTTCCCAGCGGGGGAATCAGAAATACCTTTGAGGCACGGGGTTATACAGCCTGGGATCCAACGTCCCCTGCATTCATTATTGAAAATACACTGAGTATCCCTACCATATTCATCTCTTATACCGGGGAGGCTCTTGACCACAAAGCTCCTTTATTGAAAGCGCTGAATGCCGTGGACAAGGCAGCCACAGATATCTGCCAGTATTTTGACAAGAATGTGACATCGGTACGTGCCAACCTGGGTTGGGAGCAGGAATACTTCCTGATCGATGAGGCACTCTATTATGCACGTCCCGACCTGTCGCTTACGGGCCGCACCCTGATGGGACATGCTTCTGCGAAGGATCAGCAGCTGGATGACCATTATTTCGGATCCATTCCTGAGCGGGTCATGGCCTTCATGCATGATATGGAGGCTGAAGCATATAAACTGGGTATTCCGGTAAAAACACGTCATAACGAAGTGGCACCCAACCAGTATGAAATCGCCCCGGTTTTTGAAGAGTGTAACCTGGCGGTGGACCACAACGTATTGCTGATGGATCTCATGACCAAAGTATCCAGGCATCACGGATTCAGGGTACTTTTCCATGAAAAGCCTTTCAAAGGGATTAACGGTACGGGGAAACATAACAACTGGTCGCTTTCCACGGACACTGGCGTGGTGCTCCATTCACCCGGAAAGAACCCCAAAACGAATCTGCAGTTTCTCACCTTTGTTGTGAATACAGTTAAGACGGTGTATGATAACCAGGATCTGTTGCGGGCCAGTATTGCATCTGCAGCCAATGCCCACCGTCTTGGTGCCAATGAGGCTCCTCCGGCGATTCTCTCCTGCTTCCTGGGTTCAGAGGTGTCCGCCATGCTGGATCAGATAGAAGAGCAGGTAACTAACAAAAAGATGAGTCCGGATGAAAAGACGGCTTTGAAGCTCGATATTGGCAAAATCCCGGAGATTCTGCTGGATAATACCGACCGGAACCGAACCTCCCCGTTTGCATTCACCGGGAACCGCTTTGAATTCAGGGCCGTTGGTGGATCCTGCAATCCGGCCACACCCATGACCATCCTGAACGCTGCGCTGGCAAAACAGCTGAAGGACTTCAAAACTGAGGTTGATGCCCTTATTGAACAGGGAATCAAGAAGGATGAGGCGATATTCCAGGTCCTCAGGGAATATATTATTGCTTCCAAAGCGATCCGGTTTGAAGGTGATAACTACAGTGAAGCCTGGGTGCAGGAGGCAGCCAAACGTGGTTTAACCAATATAACGGATGTACCCGAGATCCTTTCTGCTTACCTGACAGATCAGTCGAAAAAGCTCTTGTTTGAAATGGGTATTTTCTCGGAAGCTGAACTGGAAGGCCGCGTAGAGGTGATGTTTGAACAGTACACCATGAAGATTCAGATCGAAGCCCGGGTACTGGGAGATCTGGCCATTAACCATATCGTGCCCACTGCTGTGAAGTATCAGAACCGGTTAATGGAAAATGTTCTGGGACTGAAGGAGATTTATGGTAATGAGTTTGATTCCCTTGCCGGCAACAGGATCCAACTGATCAAAGAGATCTCGGATCATGTGACAGCCATCAAGGCAGGCGTCAATGATATGGTGGAAGCCAGGAAGGTGGCAAACAAAATGGAGGATGAGAAGGAGAAATCCAAAGCCTATTCCAAGACCATTGCTCCGTACCTGGATGAGATCCGTTATCATATCGACAAACTGGAGCTGATTGTAGATGATGAGATCTGGCCATTGCCCAAGTACAGGGAGTTGCTGTTCTCAAGTTAACAGTTCTCTAATTAAAAAGGTTTTCGTGAAGGCCCTCCGTAATTTGCGGGGGGCTTTTTACGTTTTCTTATCATAGAAAAAAAAGGTAATTTTATCGAATTGTAAAACGGCAAGCGATAATGAAAAGATATGTGCATATATTCTTTCTGGTTCTTGTATCCATATTCCTGACAGCAAATCTGGTGGAAGGTCAGAAAAAGCAGAAGGATTCAAAGGCCCAGGCTGCCTTTGACGCCGGAGAATACTTCACAGCCATCGACCTGTATAAAAATGCGGTGAATAAGATAAATGATAAAACCCAGAAGACCTCCGGTCTTTTCAATATTGGGGAGTGCTACCGGATCCTGGGGGATTCACGCTCCGCTGAATTGTGGTATAAGAAAGCAGAGAGGGAGGATTACCAGGATCCTCTGATATATCTGCGACTCGGGCAGATGATGTTGATCAATGAGAAATATGAGGATGCCACGGAGCAGTTCAAGAAATACGTGGAACTGGTCCCGGATGACCCCCGGGGAAATATCGGGATCGAGTCCTGCGAAGCAGCAGTTACCTGGACAGATAGTCCCACGGGGTATCTGGTGGAAAATATGCGTTATTTTAGTTCCAGACAGCGCGATTTCAGCCCGGCCTACGTGAATGAAGCCTACACGGAGATCTATTTTACATCCACCAGGGAGGATGCAGAAGGCAACGCAACCCATGGTGCAACCGGACAGAATTTTGCCGATATATTCTCTTCTACCCTGGACAGGAAAGGAAAATGGAGTGTTCCGGTACCGGTAGAAAGTCTGAACAGCGAGTTTGAAGATGGAACCCCGGCCATCTCACCCGATTTCTCAACCATCTATTTTACCAGGTGCAAGAAAGGGAAGAACCAGCAGCTGGGCTGCCAGATCATGAGTGCGGCGACCAACGGGCGGGACTGGGA
>CAYRLP010000191.1:0-289 GCA_964424935.1 uncultured Bacteroides sp. | reverse complement strand
TGGTCCTGCAGGAGCTGGGCGACAGCGTCACCGTAGGGCACCCGGCTATTTCACCTGACGGAAATACCCTGTATTTCGTTTCGGACATGCCCGGCGGACTGGGAGAAAACGATATCTGGAAGGTTAGCCGGAATGAAGGCGGAAGCTGGGGCAAACCTGTGAATCTGGGTGAGGAGATCAATACACCCGGGAATGAAGTCTATCCCTATGTACACAACGACGGTACGCTCTATTTCTCATCAGACAGCAGGGTTGGTCTGGGGGGGCTCGATATTTATAAAGCCAACAG
>CAYRLP010000190.1:0-5882 GCA_964424935.1 uncultured Bacteroides sp. | reverse complement strand
ACTTTACCCTGTATCAGCTGGGCCGGGTCGTTTACCGAACCCTTGTTGAATTCCTCCGCTTTCACATTGGAAATGGCAGAGGTCAGTTCTTTCTTCTTCTGGGTACCGTACCCGATTACCACGATCTCGTCCAGTGCCTGGACCTCTTCGGCCAGGGTCACGTTAATAGTCGTCTGGTTCCCCACTGTGATATTCTGTGGGGCATACCCAATAGAAGTAAATACCAGGACGGCATCGGGACCGGGAACGGTAATACTGTAATTCCCGTCCACATCGGTCACAGCCCCCTGCGTAGTTCCCTGGATCACAATGTTGACACCGGGGATGGGGCCTTCCTCAGCGGAAGAAACCGTACCGGTCACTCTGATCTCCTGGGCAAAGGTCATGCTGAACGCAAAACCTAGAAGGATAAGCGACAGAAAGCCGCTTTTCCACCATGCAGATTTTCGCATAATTGAAGTAGTTTTAAGGTTAGCATTGAATTCAAAATCAAGTCGAATTGCTTATTCTCAATTCCATGCGTACACATTATTTAACATGTACAGCTACGAATTTAGGATTTTTTAACACTTATGGTAGTATGAAACCCTTATTTAGAATGATTCTAAGTTGTAAAAAAAGCCTTGATTTTACTACCTTTGAAGAGCATTCGAAATATATACTAGTTCCATTTTATTCATACTTAAAGAGATAGAAAATGAATCATGAATATGTGAACCGCGTGGTCGACTTGACCGATCCCGGAAAGAACGTAATTTTTAACATTTCCCAGGAAGAAGCAATAGAGCTTGTGAGGGCAGGAGATACGGAGGGTGTCAGAAGCATTGACGGTCAGTTCGCCCTGGTGGCTGTGGAGGGGAAGACCATCCGGATGGCACGTTCCATCGGACGCCCCCTGCGTTTTTTCATTGCCAAACTGCAGGAGGGCCCCTGCCTTGTGCTGGCGGAGCGCATCGATACCATTTTCAACTGGCTGAAGCAGGAAGGACTGGATGACCAGTTTCACCCTTCCTACACCCGCATGGCCCCGGCACACTATATCACCACCATTGAGCTGTTAGGCTGTCCCGACCCCAGCCCGGTGCACCAGCGATTTTTCACTCCCCGCAGGAACCTGTTGAAGGGAACCCCGGTGGAAGAGATCGGGCGAAGGTATATGAGTGCCCTTTACGGGGAGATCAAAAAGTGGCTGACGCACGAGGCCAGCAGCGGTCCCATTGGGGTTTCCTTTTCTGCAGGGGTCGACAGCGGTTCGGTATTCCTGCTGACCTATCATGCGCTGCTGGAACTGGGGGAAAGCCCTTCGAGGCTCAAGGCCTTCACCCTGAGCGTGGACGGGGGTGGAGCGGACCTGAAGCAGGCGCGGGATTTCCTCAAGGCAGTGGGCCTGGAACTGTTTCTGGAACCCATCGAGGTGAAAGCATCCGGACTGGACTGGAAAAGGACCGTCCAGGTGGTGGAGGATTACAAGCCACTGGATATCCAGGCAGCCACCATGAACCTGGCCCTGCTGGAAGGCATCCGGAAGCGATACCCCGACTGGATCTACATGATTGACGGGGATGGCGGCGACGAGAATCTGAAGGACTATCCCATCGAAGAGAATCCGGAGCTGACCATACGCAGCGTGCTTAATAACCTCATGCTCTACCACGAAGGCTGGGGGGTCGGAAAGATGAAACACTCCCTGACCTACAGCGGGGGACTCAGCCGCGGGTACATGAGAACCTATACCACAGCGGATACCCTGGGATTCAGGGGATTCAGTCCCTATACCCTGGAGAACGTGATCGAAATCGCCGAAGGCATCCCCTTCATCGAGCTTACCGGCTGGGACCACGAGAAACTTTACGCCCTGAAGGGGCAGGTGGTGGCCTCCGGTGTGAAGGCCATCACCGGAATGGAAATGCCCGTCTTTGAGAAGAGGCGCTTCCAGCATGGAGCGGCCTCCCGGGATACCTTCCGGGCGAATTTCCCCGAAAAGGAGCAGGCCTATCGCAAGGCCTTTCTCTCCATCTATGAGTAGGATTCCCAGCTTCCGGACGGACGGGGGCTGGATCCGCTCCCTGCGGGGAGAGAAAGATCCGGTGGACCCCTATCTTCCATACGGATGGTTCAATGAGCAGGAACGGGGTATGGACGGCACCCTGAAGGAGGTGGCCGTGATTCTTCTGACCAATAAAGAATGTCCATACAGCTGCCTGATGTGCGACCTCTGGAAACATACCACGGATGAACGGGTTCCGGCAGGCGCCATCCCAATGCAGCTGAAATATGCCCTGGAAAGGCTTTCCCCTGCTTCCGTGGTGAAACTTTACAACAGCGGGAGTTATTTTGATCCGGCTGCGATTTCTGCCGGGGATGACCGGCGGATCGCTTCCCTGCTTTCGGGCTTCGAAACCATCCTCGTGGAGAGTCATCCCTCCTTTCTCGGGGACCGGACCCTGGAATTCGCAGGGATGCTGGAAGGCCAGTTGCAGGTGGCCATTGGGCTGGAAAGCGTGCATCCGGATGTGCTGCCCAGGCTGAACAAGTACATGTCGCTGGAGGACTTCCGCAGCGGAGTGGAGTTTTTAAGATCCAACGGGATCCCGTCCCGGGCTTTTATTCTCCTGCGCCCTCCGTTTCTGTCGGAAGAGGAGGGGATGGAATGGGCCTGCCGCTCCCTGGATTTTGCCTTTGACTGCGGGGTGAAGGTCTGTTCGGTGATCCCTGTGAGAGCTGGGAATGGGGCCCTGGATCAACTGGCGGGGGATGGGTATTTTGAGGAGCCATCCATCGCCTCCCTGGAGCAGGTTGTGGAGTATGGGATCGGCCTGGGGAAGGGCCTGGTGTTTGCCGATTTATGGGATCTGGAACGGTTCTCGGGATGCGAACGCTGTTTTGGTCGCCGGAAAGAGCGGCTGGAATTGCTGAACCGGGATCAGCAGATCACAGCCCCCGTTGATTGTTCATGTTCCACGTAAACCTTAACTTGCCTGCATGATTGGGATCGTCGGCGGAGTCGGGCCCCATGCCGGCCTGGACCTGATGAAAAAATTGATGGACCAGACCCTGGCCGGGTCGGACCAGGAACATGTGGATACCCTGCTGTTCTCCCTGCCTTCAGGCATTCCGGACCGGACAGAGTACCTCCTGGGGCAGGTGGACGAGAATCCGGGGAAAATCCTGGCAGAGATATTACTTCGAATGGAAAAAGTCGGGGTGACGGTGGCGGGGATCCCCTGCAACACGGCCCATGCAGCGCCCATTTTTGATGCAATCACGGCTCGGCTGGAGGAGGCCGGGAGCCGTATACGTCTCCTGCACATGATCGACGAGACCCTGGATTTCCTGCATGCAAACCTACCCGGGGCAAAACGGATCGGGGTGCTTTCCACGACAGGTACCTACCGGGCAGGGATCTACCGGGATGCCCTGCTGGCCGGGGGATTTGTGCCGGTTCTGCCGCCTGATGAGATGCAGCTTGCCCTGATTCATACCGCCATATATGACCCGGAATACGGGATCAAATCGGTTCCGGACCGGATCCATCCGCAGGCCAGGAAAAACCTGGACCAGGGCTTCTCCTGGCTGTCCGGCCAGGGTGCACAGGCCGTGATCCTGGGTTGTACCGAGATCCCCCTGGCCTTTCCTTCCGGCAGCGTAAGGGGCATGCGCACCATCAATCCGGCGGTGGCCCTGGCCAGGGCCTTTTTGAGGGAGGATGCGCCGGAAAAACTTAAACCTTTAAACAAGCAGCCATGAAAAAACAGGTACTACATATTGCACTGGCCCTTTTTTACCTCTCCATGCCCGGATTGCTGACGGCCCAGCAGCGGGGAAGGGCCCGGGATTTCGGTATCGAGCCCGGCATCCTGGAACCCGGAACCTGGAACGCCATTACAGACGTGGAGGGGGTACGGGTGGGGCACCAGACCCTAATACGGGAGGATTCGGTCCGGACCGGGGTTACCGTGATCCTGCCCCACGGGGGGAACCTCTTCCAGGAAAAGGTGCCGGCGGCGGTGCGTGTTGGAAACGGATTTGGAAAGGCCCTGGGCTTTACCCAGGTAAAGGAGCTGGGGAACCTGGAAACCCCGGTAGCGCTTACCAACACCCTGAGTGTTTTTACCGCAGCCAATACCCTGTTATCCTATACCCTTTCCCTGCCGGGAAATGAAAGGGTCCGTTCGGTCAATCCGGTGGCAGGGGAGACCAACGACGGCTGGCTCAACGACATCCGCGGCCGCCATGTGCAGGAAGAAGATGTTCTGGAAGCCCTGTCTGCAGCCGGCACAGGCCCGGTGGCCGAGGGCAATGTGGGAGCGGGGACCGGGACCTCCTGCCTGGGATTCAAGGGAGGGATCGGAACCGCTTCCCGCAGGGTTCCGGATTCCCAGGGAGGATATACGGTTGGGGTACTGGTCCAGACCAATTTCGGGGGGATTCTGACGATCAATGGCGCCCCGGTAGGGGAGGAACTGGGGAATCATTACCTGGCAGATATCAGAGGATTGCACGGTCCGGTCGGAGCCGGACCCGGGGTCGACGGCTCCTGCATGATCGTGATCGCTACCGATGCGCCCCTGTCGGCCCGGAACCTGGAACGGCTGGCCGGACGTTCCTTCCTGGCACTGGGGAGGGTGGGGTCCTTTATGTCCAATGGAAGCGGAGACTATGCCATCGCCTTTTCCACCCATCCCGGTTGCCGCATTCCCTACAGGACCGATGCCCGGGTCCGGCAGGTCCCTGACCTGGGGAACGATTTCCTGTCGCCCCTCTTTCTGGCTGTGGTGGAGGCCACCGAGGAGGCCGTATACAACTCCCTGTTCATGGCTGAGGACATGGAGGGGATCCGGGGACACCGGATGCAGGCGCTCCCGCTGGATCGTACACTGGAGATCCTGGACCGGTACGGGGCCCGGATCAAGCCCTGAATTATTCAATTTTCATTATCTTGGGATGCATGAGCAAAGCAGTTCCCTTTCATCCCATCCTGATGCATTTTGCGGCACGGCACGCCGGGTATACCTACGGACAGTTTGCTTCCGATTACCGGGCACTGGTCGAAAGCAACCTGCGCTGCCGGGACGATTTTGGAATGGATGCGGTAGGGGTTATCTCAGATCCCTTCAGGGAAACCTCGGCCTTTGGTGCCAAAGTTGTATTTCCGGATGAAGCGGTCCCCCGCTGCATGGAGATCTTGGTTCGTTCCATGGAGGATATTGCCCGGCTGCGGAACCCGGATGTCTACCGGGAGGAGCGTACCCTGGACCGGATGCTTTAAGGAAACAGGTGGGACCTCAGGTGCCGGTCATCGGCTGGATCGAGGGACCACTGGCGGAAATCTGTGACCTGGCCGGCGTGAACGAGGTGCTGCTCAAAGTTTTTATGGAGCCGGATTTCCTGAAAAGGCTGATCGAGAAGGTCATGCCAACCGCCAGGGATTTTGCCAGGGCACAGGTGGAAGCCGGGTGTGATATCATCGGTGTGGGCGATGCCATCTGTTCCCAGGTGGATGCGGAAACCTACAGGCATTTTGTGAAGGAGCGACACCGGGAGCTGTTTGATTACATCCACTCGCTGGGAGCTAAAGTGAAACTGCATATCTGCGGGAACATCACCCATCTGCTGGATGACCTGCGTGAGGTCGGACCGGATATCGTGGACATCGACTGGATGGTCGATATGGACCTGGCCCATGAGAAACTGGGAAACGGAATTATCCGCTGCGGGAACCTGGACCCTGTTTCGGTAATCCAGGACCTGGATCCGGAACGGATCAGGGTAGCCAGTGAAGATCTCTGCAGGAAGGAGGATGGGCGCCCCTTTATATTTTCCGCTGGCTGCGAGATTACGGTGAATACCCCGGACGATCATCTGCTGACCATGCGCAGGGC
>CAYRLP010000189.1:5561-5960 GCA_964424935.1 uncultured Bacteroides sp. | reverse complement strand
TTACCAATGAAACCAATAAGCTAAATGAGAATAATGTCCGCCTGCTAGTAATTGGAAATGTCGCTGATCTTCCAAAGAGCGTACATAAGCAACTGATGAATTCGGTCAATTTCCTTTCGGAGAACACGGGCCTGACCCTGGTCCTGGCGCTGAGCTACAGCGGCCGCTGGGAAATCACCGATGCGGTCAGACATCTGGTGGCTGATGCGGTATCCGGGAAACTGGACCCCGAAAAGGTCGATTCCGCCCTGGTGGAGTCCTACTTGGCCACCTCGTTCATGCCCGATCCGGAATTGCTTATCAGAACAAGCGGGGAGCGGAGGATCAGTAATTTTTTGCTCTGGCAACTTGCCTATACGGAACTTTACTTTTCACCGGTATTGTGGCCCGACTATCGCA
>CAYRLP010000189.1:0-5551 GCA_964424935.1 uncultured Bacteroides sp. | reverse complement strand
CGCAAGGAGCATTTTTACGAAGCCATTATCGATTATCAGAGAAGGGAGCGACGATTCGGTAAGGTCAGTAAGAAGTCCGGAGCATTATTAAACCATTAAAGTAGGAATCATATTGCAGGAATGATACAACGGACGAAGTTATTTATAGCGCTCCTGATCTTCTTTTCAGGTCTGGTAACACACCAGGCAGCAGCCCAGCAAGTCCAACTGAACGACACCCTCCGGGTCATGGACTACCAGCATCCCAAAGAATATGTGATCGCGGATGTGACGGTCAGCGGCATCGAGTTTATCCAGAAGGAGGTGCTGGTGAGCCTGTCGGGGCTGAAACCGGGAAACAAGATCACCCTTCCGGGCGATGAAGTCACCAAGGTACTAAAGAAATTCTGGAGCCAGGGGCTCTTCTCCGATGCCATGATCACGGCCAAGCAGATCCGCAACGACAGTGTCTGGATCGATATCTACCTCACCGAACGCTCCAGGATGTCCCAGCTGGATATCCTCGGCGTCTCTAAATCGGAAGTCCAGGATGTGCTGGAGAAGATCAATCTGAAACGGGGACAGCAGGTGACCGATGATATCATGGACAATACCAAGCGGATCATCCGGGAACACTTTATCGAAAAGGGTTTTCTGAACACCGATGTGAACATCCGCCTGGAGGATGATACCGTCCGGATCAATATGGTCAGGATGATCATCGACGTGAATAAGAACGACCGGGTCAAGATCGATGAGATCTACTTTACGGGGAACAAGGCCTTCAAGCCGGCGGTCCTACGCCGCAAAATGAAGGATACCAAAAAAGTGAACATCAACTTCTTCAAGGCTTCCAAGCTGGTATCGGAAAGCTTCAAGGAGGACAAGAAGAAGCTGATCGAGTTCTATAATGAGAACGGTTACCGGGACGCCAAGGTTCTCTCCGATTCGGTGGCCTTCCTGCCCGAATCGGACAAGCGGCTGAACCTCTATATCAACCTGGAGGAGGGGAACCAGTACTATTTTGGGGATATTACCTGGGTGGGCAACACCAAGTACCCCTCGGAACTGCTGGATGCGGTCCTGGGGATCGAGAAAGGGGACATTTTCGACCAGACCCTTCTCGATGAACGGCTCTTGATCGATGAGGATGGTGTAAACTCGGTCTACCTGGATAACGGATATCTGTTCTTCAGCCTGACCCCGGTGGAGGTGAGTGTGGAGGACGATACCATTGATTTTGAGATGCGCATTTACGAGGGGGAGATTGCGACCATCAACAACGTGATTATCACGGGCAACGACAGGACTAACGAGCACGTGGTGCGCCGGGAGCTCCGGACCCTGCCGGGCGATAAGTTCAGCAAATCGGAGCTCATCCGTACAGTACGGGAACTGGCCAACCTGGGACACTTCGATCCCGAACAGATCGAACCCAATCCCATTCCCAACCAGGCGGATGGGACTGTGGATATCGAGTATAAGCTGGTGGAACGCGCCACCGACCAGCTGGAGGTAAGCGGTGGATACGGGGCCGGGATGCTGGTGGCCACCGTAGGGATCCGCTTTTCCAATTTCGCTGCCAGACGACTCTTTGATCCCAAGGCCTGGCGGCCGGTGCCTTCGGGTGACGGACAGACCTTCTCCGTTCGCGCCCAGACCAACGGAAAGGTCTACCAGTCCTACAACTTCTCCTTTATAGAGCCCTGGTTCGGAGGAAAAAAGCCAAACTCCTTCTCCATTTCGGGCTACTTCTCCAAGATGAACCGGAATCCCTATGCGGCCATCTGGGGAGGGGGCAATGATATACCCGACCAGTATTATTCGGTTATCGGTGCCTCCATCGGCATTGGAAGAAGACTGACCTGGCCGGACGACTTCTTCACCCTCTATAACGGCTTTTCCTATCAGCGCTACAAAGTGAAGGACTATCCGGGACTCTTCATCGTGGACAACGGCTACTTCAACAACTTCAGTTTCACCACCACCCTGGGCCGGAGCTCACAGGACCAGATAATCTACCCGAGGAGAGGGTCCAACCTCAGCCTGAGCCTGCAGATCACACCGCCTTATTCGCTCTTTAATCCCGGGCGGGACTATATTAACATCGCGGACGAAGATAAGTACAAATGGGTGGAATATCACCGATGGTGGTTTAAGGCCGACTGGTATCATCAGCTGCTGGGTGACCTGGTGCTGATGGCCCGCTTCCAGTACGGCTATCTGGGACACTACAACAACGACATCGGTCCCTCCCCCTTCGAAGGATTTGATGTGGGTGGAGACGGTCTCTCGGGATACAATATCTATGGACGGGAGGTCATTGCCCAGCGGGGGTATCCCAACCGGAGCCTGACACCCTATGATGAGAATAACAATAAATCAGGGAACGTCTATACCAAGTACACCCTGGAGCTGCGCTACCCGGTCTCGCTGAACCCCTCGGCCACCATCTTTGTGCTGGGTTTCCTGGAAGCGGGGAACGCCTGGGTCAGCATGGACCAGTTCAATCCCTTCAACAGCAAACGGGCCGTGGGGGTGGGTGTCCGCGCCTTCCTGCCCATGTTCGGACTCCTGGGTATCGACTGGGGCTGGGGATTCGACAGCTATCCCGGACACCCCGAACCAAGTGGCTCACAGTTCCACTTCACCATCGGCCAGCAGTTCTAATTCAAAGAGATTTTCTATTTTGGTACGGTGTTTGAATCAGCTATCCTATATGAATGACTAAAAAGAGATTAAAAAACCATAATCCCATGAAAAAACTGATGATATCGGCCCTGTTCCTCGCCCTTTTTGCGGGAGGTGCGCTGGCCCAGAAATTTGCATTTGTCGACACCGAGTACATCCTGCAGAACATTCCTTCCTACAGTGCTGCCCAGAGTGAACTGGATAAAGTGTCTGAAACCTGGGAATCGGAGATTGCAACCCAGTACGAAGAGATCGAAACCATGTATAAGACCTACCAGTCGGAGCGTGTCCTTCTTACCGATGAGATGAAACAGAAGAGGCAGGAGGAGATCATGAACAAGGAGCATGCCGTGAAGGATCTCCAGGCCAAGTATTTCGGGCCGGACGGGGACCTTGCCAAGAAGCGGGAGGAGCTGGTAAAGCCCATCCAGGATGCCGTCTACAAAGCCGTCAAGGAGCTTTCGGCAGAGGGCAGTTATGCCATTATATTTGATACCTCTTCGGGGGCATCCATTCTATATTCTAATCCGCGTTACGACCTCAGTGATGAAGTGCTTAAAAAGTTAGGTTATAAAAATTAAAAGCTTACATTTGTAGCCGCTTCATGCAAGCAATCAGATAAATACGCAAATAACAGGAAACAAACATGATGAAACGACTGATTATGGCCTTGGGAATACTCAGTATGGCCCTTGTCCTTCATGCACAGAAATTCGGACATGTCTCTTCTGATGTCCTGGTTCAGGCCATGCCGGAGTATGATTCTGCCCTGGCACAGATGGAAGAACTCAGACAGCATTACTCCGATGAGATCGAACGGATCCAGGTAGAGATTAACAACAAGATTGAAGAGTTCAACCAGGGCGAGGCCACCATGAGTGAGCTGATCAAGGAAGCCAAGGCATCCGAGATCCAGGAGTTGCAGGTGCGTCTGCAGAACTATTCACAGACCGCCCAGCAGGAACTGCAGCAGCGACAGCTGAGGTTGATGCAGCCGATTATGGATAAGGCTCGGAACGCCATTGACGAAGTAGCCAAGGAACACGGACTAATCTATGTGTTCGACATCAGCCAGGGAAATCCGGTGTATACCTCCGAGGAGAGCCTGGACGTCTTGCCGCTGGTGAAGGCCAAACTGGGACTACAGTAGGACTGGCACCCCGGGTACATCGTTGAAAAGTAATTGGGGATTGTGTATCGATAATAGATACACAATCCCTTTTTTTTGTACCTTCATTTTGATATATCCCTGCCCGGCTGGGCAGGCATAACAAGTTCAGGCATGGCAAAGATCGGTCCAATCGGCATATTTGATTCGGGAGTAGGAGGACTAACCGTGGCGCACGCCATACACACCCTGCTGCCAAATGAGCAATTGATCTATTACGGGGATACGGCCCACCTGCCCTACGGGGATAAGTCACGCGAATCGATCATCCAATACTCCCTGGGCATCTCTGATTTTCTGCTGAAAAAGAAATGCAAGGTGATCCTGATTGCCTGCAACTCAGCCTCTTCTAATGCTTTCGACGAAGTGAGGGACCATGTGGGTGACCGGGCCGTGGTCATGAACGTGATCGACCCGGTGGTCAACCATGTATGCATCAATGCCGGTTCGGTCCTGGACGTGGAAGAGATCCCGCATTCCGAAGTTAATAAAGTACACACAGTAGGGATAATCGGGACCAAGGCCACCATCGATTCGGGGACCTATGAACGGAAGATCAAGGATACCCTGGATGCATTGCTGGCAAAATCCAATGAGATCTCGAAAGTTTACCATCCCGGGCTGAACGTTAGTTCGCTGGCCACTCCGCTGTTCGTACCCATGATCGAGGAGGGATTTGTATTCGACGATATTTCCAATGCCATCATCCGGGCCTATCTCTCCCGCAAGGAGATGACGGGGGTTGATACCCTGATACTGGGATGCACCCATTATCCTATTATACGCAACCAGATCAGCCGTTACCTGAATTTTGAGGTCAACGTGGTCGATACAGCCCGGATCGTAGCCCTTTCGGTTCAGCATTTCCTGGAGGAAAATGACTATTTGAGTGAAAAGCGGAAAGGGGAAAACCGTTTCTATGTCTCCGAACAAACGCCCTATTTTGAGGTGATCGCCAACATGTTCTTCAACGAGAAGATTAAGCTGGAAAAGCAGAATATCTGGAAGTAAATAAGTCCCCTCTTTTAAGTCCCCCTCAAATTTCCTTTTTTATATACCAGCTTGCATAGGTAATGTATTCTCTGGCAATGCCCTGGATCATGGTTTCCAGGCGCTCCGGATCGATGGCTTTGACCCGCTTAGCAGGAATTCCTGCATAGAGACTGTCCGGCTCCAGAACGGTCCGCTCCAGCACCACCGATCCCGCGGCCACGATGGTGTTGGAACCCACCACCACATGGTCCAGCAGTATCGCTCCGATGCCAATCAGGGCATGGGGTTCGATGCGTGCACCGTGTATCACCGCGTTGTGACCCACCGTCACGTCATCTCCGATCTCCACCACCGAATCGTTGAAGGTGGTATGAAGAGTGCAGTTATCCTGGATGTTGACCCGGTTCCCCAACCGGATGGGATTCACATCCCCCCGCAGGACCGCCCCGAACCAGATGGAACAGTCGTCTCCCATGATCACATCGCCGATCACGGTGGCGTTATCGGCCAGGTAGCAGTTGGCTCCCATGGCCGGTGTGAATCCACGTACGCTCTTAATTAATGCCATAGTTAATTGGTTTTAAGGTCGCAGGGTGCAAATTCGGATATGTCATATGCGTATGCCCACGATGACCATGTCGTCGGTCTGTTCGTATTTGCCCTGCCATTCCCGGATGATATCCTACAGTACCTGCTGCTGGCGGGGCATGGACAGGTCGG
>CAYRLP010000188.1:0-5969 GCA_964424935.1 uncultured Bacteroides sp. | reverse complement strand
ATCCTGCGGGGTGCAAGGCCATAAAGCAACACAAGCCGGGTCCAAAAAATTAAAAAGGCCGTCATACCTGAACCGGCACAACGGCCTGAATTTGGTTATATATTTACTTGGTCGAATGCCAGTAATCGTAGCCCTTGATTTCCGTATCAACCCACTGAGCCTTGGTCATCTGGTCATAGATCATGCCGTTTGTTCCAAACTTCAGGGATTTGGCATCATATCCGATCAGCCTCAGATACGCGGCCAGGTTGGCACTGTTCTGCCCGGTATAACAATACACCACAATGGTCTGATCTGTGGGCAGGGTAAGTAATGCCTCGTCCAGCGCGATATCCTGTTTAGGCTCATATTGCCTGGCCCCGATGATGTGACCGGGATCGGCATATTCAGCAGCCGGCCAGTAGTTGACAATGTAGTAGTCATCTTTGTTATCCAGCACGCTGGAATTTCCAATGGCAGCGGCCCCAAAACCTTCTGTAAGAACGGCATCCAACCGGGCTTCAAAGATCTCAGCACCCGTATCGAACCCGGTGGAAAGATCAGGCAGGTCTCCTTCCGGTCCCTTGTCCACCGCCACCTGGTCGAAATCGAGGATCCCGCCGTTTCCAATATTGGACTGCCACGGCCCGGCAAAAACCTCATTCCATGAGCACATCCCCCATTTCAGGGAGTACACATTTTCTATACCTGCCAGTCGAAGCAGGCTGGTGAGCCATCCTGCGGTCTGACCGGTATAACATACGATGATGATATCCGTGTAATTGGACAGGTCCGTGGTCTGAATATGTTCCAGCACATCAGCGGCAGCCAGGTTCACGGCCCCCTCGATGTGTGCGGTATCATAAGCTGCAGCCCCACGGATATCAATGATATATTCCTCATTGGTGGCCATAAGGGTTTTCACGGCCTCGGCGCTCTTGATGGCAGGCATATCTGTATTGACATAGTACTTACCATAAGGCGAACTCGTGGATTCCAGGTAGGTGATCAGGGTTTCAGCCTCAGAAACCGCTTCAGTGACCGTGATGTAATCCGTCATGGTCACATCATCCGAACCATATTCATTGGTGGCGGTCAGTGACACACTGTAGGTACCTTCCGTATCATAGGCATGGGTGGGATTCTGAGAGGAGGAATTGTTGCCGTCCCCGAAATCCCAGGACCAGCTGGTAGGACTTTCCGTGGAGGTATCGGTGAACTGGATTGATTCCCCTGTGGTTACAGCAGTTTTATCGGCTGTAAATCCAGCTACAGGGGGATCGCCTTCTTCTTCCTTGTTACAGGAAACAACGAAAATAGAAATAAACAGGATGGCCAGCATCCACGCTTTGGTCTTTGTCATGATTGTGGGGTTTTTAATTATATAATTATATGTTATTGTTTAATCGTATCTTCAGATTACAACTATTTGAACCACCAGGAAGGCAGCTGGCCGTCAACCGTATAGGGTCCGGTGGCATCCACCTCAAAGGTTTCCAGGCTGTCAAGCCAGAGATATAGCTCCGAGTTGATCAGTTGTCCGCCTTCATTCCGGATATGGCAATTGGAACTGCAGGACATTCCGTCTGCCACATCGGTGCGTTCCGTCCATCTCAGAATGTTGTGGGGAGTGGTGTAGTTGTAAGTAGGAAAGACATCAAAATTATCATATACCAGGTCTGCCCCGTAACCGACCCAGTTATCGGGATGGGCCAGGGTCCGGCGCAGCAATGCAAATTCGTGTGCCTTAATATCGGGAAGCGTATTCAGGCCGATCTTAAAGTCCTGGTAGGGACCGAAATCTGCATGACCGTCTTTTATATGGCACACACCACAGTTATTATAATCCTGAGAGTGGCAGATCTGGCACTGAAAATCTGCATAGTGCCTGCTGTGATAACTGTTGGCGGTTTCCAATCCCGTGTGACAGGTTTCACATTCAGGAAGTTCCGTATACGCATACCTCTGCTCCACTGGCTGCCCATCGCCGTGTAGTTCAGGACCATCGTGGCAGTCCAGGCAGTAGTAACCTGATCCGGTAAGGTGGACATCTGGGCTGGTTCCCGGGGCTACGCCCAGGTATGCATGCCCGCCCCTGGAGGAGTGGCACTTCACACAGACCTGCTGCATATCTGGTGTCTTATTGAAATTATGACCGTCTGCCAGTCCGCCGCCGGCAACCAGCGGGCGAACGATGTGACAATTCCCGCATGTGCCGTGGCAAATGGCGCATTTTGCATTGTACCCCTCGATCTGGTGTGCAGGAAGCTGGTCAAACTCCTCGGGTCCTGCCAGGCCGGCCCTCATGGCTACCTTTCGTTTCTGGCCGGTTCCGTTGTGCAGGCTGGTCGCAAATCCATTGGTGATGGTTTCGTGGCAGGTAGCACATTTCTCTTCATATAACATGGAAGGGGAAGCAATCCAGTCACCCGAATGGGCCCCCGTCTTATCATCCACGGTCTTGTCCCCGTTATGACAGCCCGTACAGCCAATGCTATAATGACTTGACGCTTTGAAGGCATCATATCCATCGCCGCCCAGGTAAACCCTGTCATAGGGCTCATAGTGCGGGGCCTCTCCCCCACATCCTCCTATCGGAGCAGCTGTATCAGGCGTATAAACCTGTTGGAGACGATCATAATCCGTATGACAACCTTCACAGTAATTCACTGGTGGCGGGGGTGGTTCCTTTCCAGGGATCTGATAATTAGTACATCCAATCCCGGCAATCACGAGCAGTAGAACTATTATGACCAGTCCTAAACCAATCTTTGAGTTTTTCATATCATCCGAAATCTTAGTGTAATTCAAACAGCAAGTTAACCCTTGAAAAATAAATAGAAGTCAAGCCGTGCCATCCGTTGTAAAGATTGAATATTTAGCGGATTTGTGAAAGAAAAAACAGCTGAAATAAGCACGAGAATGGACTGATCTGAATGGAATTATAAACTGATACAGATCACTACATTTTATGATTCTTTTGTATATTTGTTGCCTGAATGTTGTATTGATGGAAGACTTTACCAAATTTTCCGCCTGTACTTTAAGTTTCCATGAGTGCAGATGTTTTGAGCTTCTGACGCCCAAGCAACGTGAATACCTGGACGAAAATTCTGTAAAAATCAGGTACAAAAAGGGAGAGATCATATGCAAACAGGGCGGATTTGTATCCCATGTAATGTATATGGAATCCGGACTGGCCAAGGTCTTCCTGGAAAATGGCTCCAATTCACTGGTACTCCGGATCACCCCGGACAGGAATTTCCTGGGGCTCTCTTCCGTCTCCGAAGAGCATTCCTATTTCCCTTACTCCGCCATGGCCTACATAGAATCAGAGATCAGGCAGATCGAGGTGCATGCGTTTCGCACCCTGATGGAAGAGAATTTTGAATTCACCAAGGAGATAATAGATATCCTGAGTTCAAACAGCCTGCAGATTTATGGCAGGTTCTTTTGTTTTACCTATAAGCAGGCCTTTGGAAGGCTGGCGGACATCCTGTTATGCCTGGCGGACCGGATCTTTCAACGCTGTGATTTTGACCTGCCCCTGTCCAGGAAAGAGCTGGCTGAACTCTCCGGGATGAGTCCGGAAACAGTGATCCGTATGCTGAAGGAGTTCAACGATGAAGGCCTCATCAGGATGGAGGGCAAGTCCATCGAGGTCGTCGATTACAAGCGGATCAAACAGATAAGCGAAACGGGCTGATACACGGCAGCATTACCTTGTATTCCATTCTTCCGCTTAAATCCCTTTACTCTGACTTCTCCTCTTTCAACCTCCTGAATAAGCTGTAATAAACATGGAGTAATCCTTTTGGATACGCCTAACATACTCGCTCTTAGATTTTTCCTTCAAACATTACTTTTTGCGCAACGCTATTTCAGGACGAGACATGGAGATAAATCAGATCAATGATGAGAAAATCCCGGCAAAATCCGGATCAAAGAAAATCTATCCAAAAAAGAAACCGCCTCATATGACTTATGAGACGGCCTCTTTTTATTTTATTTTATTTTAAAGTCCTAATGTAGTTTCAATACCGTCAAGAAGTGTATTAACATAAGTAGGGTTATGTGCACCATTACTTCTGTCTTCCATAAGTAGGGTAAAATCCCACCAAGCATTAAAAACATCCCGGGTAAGAGATGCATACACTGGATGTACGGCACCAAATAACGGGTCACCTGATTCCCAAGCATCATCAATATGTACAGCATGCACAGCAGCTAATGCTAGAGCAATATCTTCAAGTCTTTCAGCTGTTGCATCTAAACCTGGCAATTTAGCACTTGAATGACATTCTGCGCAATTGGCTTCAGCAACATGAAAGCTATGACCAGTTTCAGGTCCCATATGACAAGCTACACAACCGGCTTCGTGGGGTGCATAAGCATCGCCATCAACAACTCCTGCCGCTTTACCTGACCATACATTAGCTTGAGGTCCATGATGAGCACCAGCATGTGTACTGCTAATATACGCATGTGTTGCTACTGGTATATCAAAAACTACTATTAATGTATCTTCAGTACCTGATTGATCAAGAGTTATAGAACCAGCAGGTCCAACCGCTGCGTTAGTATAAACAGCTATATCATCACCAGTAAATTTTCTTGTATAAGTTGTATCTGCGGTTTCACTATCATAACTTGCAGCATTTCTACGAGCTTGATGACAATTAATACAAGTATTATTATTTCCACCATCTAGTTCAATTGTTTCATCTGCAATTAAAGTAACGGGATCGCCTAATCTAAATGCATAATCTGCGGATTCAAAAGTTGTATGTAAATCATGACATGTTGAACATTCCCATGGACTTGGATTCGTGAAATCATTTGCTACATCTCCAGTACGAGCAAATTCAAGATATCCTTCATGTGAATGACATTCTGCACAACTAGCTCTTCCGCCAGCATATGCTACGGCAATTGATCCTGATGCATGTTGTGATGCAGCAAATTCAGAAGCTATTGCCGCTTTAGTGTCCGTATTATGGCAAACCAGACAAGTTACATTACCATCGACACCGTCAGTACCGTCAGTACCATCAACACCGTCAACACCATCCTGCCCTGCAGGACCTGCTGGTCCCATCGGGCCCTCGCAACTACTCAGGACAATTGCACCTACAATGAGAACAGCTACTGCCCCCAGTAGAGATAAAATTGAAAGTTTCTTTTTCATAGCTAAAATGGTTTTGTGCTAAAATATTCATGTCCTGTTTATTGTTCAAAGATTCACACCATATATATATAGACGAAAACAGTCGGAGGTACCATCAATAATTACGATATATGTCGATATAAGTATCGACATAATCATTTACAGGGAAAATGTTACTTTAGTAAGCTGCTATCATTAAAATCATTATGATCTGCACGCCTTGCACGAAAGAACGTTTCTAAATTTAATTGCATGGTTCAACTCTTAGACTACATGCTTAAGAACATAGAAAAAAAAGGCCGGACAGGTGCCTTCCTGCTCCTTTTTCTGACCTGGTTCACTGCCTGCGGTCCGGATCCGGTTACCATCCGGATCGCTGTGACATCCGACGTACACGGAATGATTTATCCGTATGATTTCGTAAGCAGAAACCCCTCCGATCATTCCCTGGCACATATATATAAATATGTATGTGCGCAACGTGCGAAAAAGGATACGCTGTTTCTCCTGCTTGATAACGGAGATTTCCTGCAGGGCCAGCCGACGGTTTACTACTATAATTTCATGGATACGGTCCCGGATCATATTTCTTCGCGGGTCATGAATTATATGGGCTATGAGGCCGCCACCGTTGGCAACCATGATATCGAGGCCGGACCACAGGTGTATGACCGGGTGAGGGCCTCGCTCGGATTTCCATGGCTGGCGGCCAATGCAGTGAACAGCTCGACCGGTGAGCCCTATTTTGAACCCTATACCATTCTGAAAGCCGGCCGGAAAAAGATCGCAGTGCTGGGTCTCATTACCCCGGGGATCCCCAGCT
>CAYRLP010000187.1:3023-5975 GCA_964424935.1 uncultured Bacteroides sp. | reverse complement strand
GTCTATTATTACAGATATTAATAGAGATAGTTATAAAGAGATTGTATTGTTCATTTATGCCAGGTTTTCATATAAAAATAGAAGGGTAGTTGCATTGGATATCGAAGATGATTCGATTTATCGATCCCCGCAAAGTGGTTTGATAATGATCACCAATATAAATACTTATGACTGGGATCAGGACAACCTTCCGGAAATCACCGGGATGACACCTGCCTGGGGATTCTGTTGTAAGAAGCATTATCCCTATTCAGACTCGCTTGCATGGTTCTACATCCTGGACAATGATCTGTATTATCTGTACGAGCCCTTTCCCATAGGTGAATTCTCATCAGAAGTCAACTTGGTGCCCTATTCGAAACCAGGTGGAATGTGCGTTGTACTATTGTATAAAAGCAATGGCCCAAATGACACTTCATTCATTGCACTCTATTTTCCTGAGGGAGATCTGTAAGGTCCCTCAAATAAGTGAAAGTAATTTGATAGATATCGATCAGGATGGATTGGAAGAACTTCTTGTTTTCGAAGCACCTACTGGCAAATTGACCATATATAAACCAGGATCCTATTCCGCTTGCAACATAGAATTACCGACAAGATTTGCTGATCTATATTATTCGATGTTGCTCACTCAGGACCGAAAATACGGAAGGGGTCAAATGAAGGAATAAGTTAAACCAAGACATGTCCTAAAAAGGGGAAGGTTTCATATTCAGGGAAGGCTACAGAAATGCTTCTAACTTTAAAATAGTTCAGAAGTATATTTTCACACAATGAGCGAACAATGGACCAGGTCCATAAATTACTGCCTGATCCTTCAAGCAAGTATCCAAGTAAGATAACAATCATGCTATTCTGGGTATTATCACGAAGTACGACAATTTACTAATTGTACTGCTAAATCCTCTTGAAGACGTATCAAATCTATCTGTAACCTTACCTATAAAAGCTTCAATCTTTTTGAATGTCATCCCTGGCCCCCATATTTCAGGCCCCAGCATAACGGTGAATAACCTCTTTCATAAGCGGTATTGCTTTTATTTATATTTGAAGCGGGTAGCATACTTGATGGCTTATGGGAAGGAAAGTGATCATAGGGATCCTTGCTCTGGGCACATGTCTGCTGACGGTCCGCGGGCAGCAGGATACGATGCTGGCCGGCCTCCGGATGGAGGTACTGAATTCTGAAGATCTTTTGTTCCATCCGGATACCAACCGCCTGAAGATCATTTCGACGGGTCGTTTTTCAAAATCCCTAGACGAATTGCCCCTGGAGGTATATGTAATATCCCATGAGGAGATCCTGAGGAATCAGTACAACACACTGACAGACGTGCTCAATTCCCTTCCGGGCATGCTGAGCTCCCAGCCGGGGACCGGCGAACTGGGGGAAACCTTCCGGATCTGGGGCCTCACCGGCAACCTGTATTCTATGATCCTGATTAACGGCGTTCCCATCAAACCAAGCGGGGTGCTGGGCATGCCCATCGGGGCCCAGCTGCCCATCCGTCAGGCCGATAAGATCGAAATCGTTTACGGGAATGCCTCTGCCGTCTACGGGGCCGATGCCGTAACCGGGGTTATCAACATCATCCTGAAGGACGCAGAGCAGGATACCTTTGTGCGCGGAAACGTGAGCCTGGGTCAGAACGACTATCATTACACCAATTTCATGATCGGCGGCAAGGGGGGGAAGAACAACAACATCCTGCATTATACTTTTTTTGGGAGTAAAGCAGGCCGAAGCGACATGAACCTGGTTGAGGGCTATGAAGATGTATACAATCCCCTGAATTACTACCAGGTAAGAGGGGAGACCTTTTCCTATAACGGGAATACCTATGAGCCCCTGGAGGTGGATGAGGAGTTGCTTGCAGAAGCAGGCATTCCCGTGGAGCAGTTTACCAACGAGATGTATGGACCGGGCTACGAAGGATCGCTTCACCTTCCCGAAATCGAACACATGGGTTCTTCCTCCTATATGATGGGGCTGCAGCTCCGATTCAGGGGGTTTGGTTTCGGCTATCTCAACATGTATCGCCGGAAGCACAGTTCCCTTGGCCTGACACCTGTATTCTATAAATACAACAATCCGCAGAACTACTGGGGTGAAAGGATCCAGCGTGTCCATTTGAGTTATGAAAAGGATTTCCGGCGTTTCTCTACGTCCACCCAGCTGAGTTTGCTATCCTATGACATGGACAACAACAGCAGCATGGGGGTGACCTTTACGCCTTTTACCGACAAGCTCTACCGCTATGCAGCCTCCAATGACCTGCTTTTTGAGCAGACCTTATCTGTTTCCCCGGTGAAGGACCTGGAGGTGATCACGGGATTTTCCTACAAGCAGACAGGGGCCCTTCCGGTTACCAATTTTCTTTACACTCCCTTCGATGAAGCAGATTACAGCCTTTTCAAGGTAGAGGTGAACCTCGACAGCATTGACGATGGTTTTGGCTTCAATCCAACCTCCTACAATACCCTGTCGGGCTTTATGCAGGCCTATTACCGGGTGGGGAAATTCAGGTTATTGGGCGGATTGCGCTATGACAACAACAGCAGGTACGGAGAGGCATGGAGCCCGCAAATTGCCCTTCTGCACAGAACCAGTTCCCGTACTTCCTTCAGGTTATCCCTGGGGAGGAGTTACAAGGAACCTTCCCTGGCGCAGACCTACGAGTCGCTTGGCTACCGCCAGGACAGCCTGATCCACTACATCGCCCTTCCCAATGAAAAACTGGCACCAGAGTTGTTTTCGGCCATAGAGCTAGGATTCAGCACCACCCTATTTAAGCGCATTCAACTCGACCAGACCTTTTTCATCTACCAGATCACCGACCACATCATCCCGCAACGTTTTGCAACCGCGGACCTGAACCTGAACCGGGCGGGCAATGACAGTGTGCGGATCTGGGTAAACAACGAAGAGGCGGTTTCCAATGTATATGGGGG
>CAYRLP010000187.1:0-3013 GCA_964424935.1 uncultured Bacteroides sp. | reverse complement strand
TGACCACCCTGCGATGGAATGATCTGGTGAAATCCATTAACATGGATGTGGAGTTGAGCCTCACTATCCAGGAGCAACGAAACAAGATCCCCAATGTGGAGGAACTGGTCCTCGAGTATTTTGACCTGACACCCAGGCACAGCGGCAAACTGAAGCTCTCCATGGAACCAGTGAGGAAGCTGTATTTGAATATTGAGAGTCACTGGATGTCCAAATGGCTCAAACTGCTTATCCCCATCGAAAAGGTATATAAGGAAATATTTGGCGAATCGGACGGCTACTATTCCATGAATGTGCTGTTGAGTTACAACCTGAGCAACCGTCTGAATGTGTATGCGAATGTGATTAACCTGTTTAATGAAAAATACGGGAGTGTGAATGCCTCCTACCTGGACGAGAATCTGATCTATAATCCCCAGTTTACCCGGCATATCAGGTTTGGCCTGTCGTACCGGCTTAAATAGGGAGCTTAGAAGCCATGAGGAAGAACGTACATAACTTGTTTCTGTCTTCAGCCTTGATGCTGCTGCTTGCAGGCATTGTTTCGTCTTTGAACGGACAGCAGCCTGAAGACCAGAGGCAGCTCGACTCCCTTCGTTTTAAGGAATTGATTGGGCAGGCGCAGCTTTATCGGGATGAGGGATCGCCCAATGAAGCATTGAACATGCTTGGGGAAGCCCTCCAGATTGCCATGGCGCAGAATATGGAGCAGGAGGAGGCCGGGGCGCTGGAACTGATCGGGGATGTGTTTATGAATGCAGGGGATGCGGAATCGTCCATCCCCTATTACCTGAGGGCTGCCAGCTCGAGGGAATTTGTGGAAGACAGCACGGGCATGAGGGCGGTTTATATGAAGATTGGAAAAGCCTACTCCCTGGCCCTGGTGCATGAGAAGGCCGTAGAATATTACCTGAAGGCAGAACAATTATTGGTAGAGAAGGATACGGAGGAAAGCCTGTACCTGACAGATATGCTGGGCACAGCCACTTTGCTTAGCGCCAGACCGGAAGAGGCCATTGCACATTTTCTGCAATATGAGGCCATGCTCCAGGAGCAGGGCCGGGAACCGGTGCCGGCCTGGGAACAGCTGGTAAATGCCTACAGCGAGAATGAAAATTATGATTCCTGCCTGAGCTATACGGAGAAGCTGATGGAACACTATGGCAGGCAGGGGGATCGCGCTGAGCTGGCTTTGCTTCATAACAACATGGGCTATTACCTGACCCAGCTGAAGCAATACGACGAAGCTCTTGAGCACTATACCCTGGCTATGGAACATGGGGAAGCTGCAGGAATACCTGAGAGGGAGATTGAGGTGATGAAGGCCAATATGGGCATCTGCTACCAGAACATGAACGAACCTGATGATGCCAAGGACCATCTCAACGATGCCATAGGCGGTCTGAAGGGCGACGAAGTTTCGGGCGACCGCTCACGCATCGAGAATATCGTGGCTTTGATCTACTTCAATGAAACAGACCTTTACAATGCAGGTTATTTCTGCCTGGAGGCCATTTCATCGGCCCAGATAGCAGACGACAAAAAGCTGCTTTCCGATGCCTACCTGACCTATTCAATGGTGCTGCGTGCGGGCAATGACCCGGAGAATGCCCTGAAGTATTACGAGATGTATCTGTCGCTACGGGATTCTCTTATGCTGGAGGAGAGATTGAATGAGCAGCAACTGGAAGCCCGGATAGCCAGACTCGAGCGTGCGGAAAGTGATCTGTTGCTCAGGTTGCAGGAAGAGAGGGTCAATGAGCTGACCATCAATCGTTTGACCCTTCAGCTTGAAAGCGAAGAACAGGCCAGACAGTTGCTGGTAAGGGAGAATGACCTTCGACTGCTGGAGCAGGAAAGGCTGAAGCAATCCATGATCATCGCAGAACAGCAACACATGGTTGAACAGCAGGAGCGGGAAAACCGGATACTGGAGCAGGAACAGCGCATTGCCACCATGGCGCTGGAACAGGAACAACAAAAACAGCAGGAGGCGGCCCAGGAGATCCGCCTGCTGGAGCAACAGCAGCAGCTCGACCAGCTGGCTATGGAAAAGCAGAAGGAACAACGTAAGGCGCTATTGGGGATTGTGCTGCTGATGGTGCTGGTGGTGATCCTGGTAACCGCCAGCCTGGTTAGCACCAGAAGGAAAAAAGCATTGCTGGCCCGCCAGAAGAAAGAAATTGAAGCGATCAACAAGGACCTGGAACAAAAGAATGAGGAGATCGGGGCCCAGAGAGACGAGATCGAAGCACAGCGAAACCTCCTGTTCGATCAGAAAGAGGAGATCGAGCAGTTCAATGTGGAAATCACCAACAGCATTGAGTATGCACAGCACATTCAACGCTCAGCGTTGCCCGACCTGGAAGTGCTTAAGGAGATCGCATCAGATTACTTTCTCCTCTACAAGCCGAGGGATATCGTAAGCGGTGATTTCTACTGGACGGCCAAAGTGGAAGGCATTACGGTACTGGCAGTGGCTGACTGTACGGGGCATGGCGTTCCGGGTGCCTTCATGAGCATGATGGGGATGTCGCTGCTGAAGGAGATCGTTCAGAAGGAGTACCTGACCCATCCGGGTGTGATCCTCCGGCGGCTACGGAAGGAAATCATCAAATCTCTGGGACAGAAGGGGATATCCGGGGAGCAGCGCGATGGAATGGACATATCTATCATTGAGATCAATCCCGCAGAGAACCGCATACAGTTTGCCGGGGCATACAACTCCCTCTACCTGATCAGAAGCAAGCAGGTGAATATTCCCGATATCCCTGAAATGAAAGTCATCGAGGGGGAAGACGGGAACGATAAGGTGCTTTACGATATTCCCGCCGACAGGATGCCGGTGGCCTTTTATGAACGCATGGAACGCTTTACCACCGTGGAGCTCTACATTGAAGCGGGCGACCAGCTCTACCTGTATACAGACGGTTATGCTGACCAGTTTGGCGGGGAGAGGGGCAAAAAGCTGAAGTATATTCCTTTTAAGAAACTGATCCTGAAAAATGCCGGA
>CAYRLP010000186.1:4979-6012 GCA_964424935.1 uncultured Bacteroides sp. | reverse complement strand
GTAGTACTCTGCATATTTCAGGTTCTCTCCGCTGTAATCGTTTAACATGTCGATCCGGTCAATATCCGACGATGTGGAATATTGCAGGTTCAGGATCCAGTCCACGTACCGGGAGGGGGTAAAGCGGACTTTCTGCAGGAAATCCATCTGGCTGTATCCCGTGTTTTTCTGAATCAGCGGGTTTTCATTGTCAAGGGTTGAATCCACCCCTCCTACCTGTCCCACATATTGCAGGATCTTCCCCCAGTCTCCCAGGGAAGGATCCCTTCGGCTTCCGATCCGGATGTCACCCAGATTCCTGTACGTGAAACTGGACAGGGCAGCCCAGTATTTTTTTCCCAGGGAGAAGTCCAGATGCCCTGTCCGGCCGTTCATGGCGGAGGCATATTGTACATAGGTCCGGGCCCGGAAATGCAAAGAGCTGTCTGTCCCCAGCTCCGGATCCCTGGTGTAGTAATGGATCACACCTCCCAGGGCATCACTTCCATAGATGATGGAGGTGGGACCCAGGATCACCTCGGCGCGTTCCAGAATCGCAGGGTCGATGGTGATCGAATTCTGGAGGTGACCGTTTCGGTAAATGGCATTGTTCAACCTTACCCCATCTACAACCAGCAGGATCTTATTGGCCTCAAAGCCCCTCAGAATGGGACTGCCACCCCCTCCCTGGGTTTTTTGAACCACGATGTTCCCGGGTTCTTCCAGGATTTCCGCTGAAGTCAGCCCGGTGGATTCCCTGAGGGCCCTGTCCTCCATCACATCCACCATGTACGGGATGATCAGGCTGCTCTCACGGTTTTTGGAGGCAGAGATCACATATTCTTCAATGAGCAAATTTTTCCGCTGCAGGAAGACCGGCCTGTTTCCAGTGATCCCGGACCGGCTGAAGCTCTTTGAAACATAGGAAGGATGCTGAAAAACAAGGGTATCTGCGGCCGAAAAGATGGACAGGTCTATTCGTCCCAGGGTATCCGTTATGGCGGCCCGGTCACGGGGGATATTAAATACCGCCACATGAGCAACAGGGGTGCGG
>CAYRLP010000186.1:0-4969 GCA_964424935.1 uncultured Bacteroides sp. | reverse complement strand
CCCTCTGACACTAAAAAAACAGCTAATAAACTGGTAACAAAGAATATGCGATTTATCATGGAGGGTCAAGTCACGGAACTATATTACAAAAATAATACCAATAGCAGTGTTGGTAATTTTCCCGTGATGCAGCAAATGAAATTTATATTTTTGGTTCAAACGGCAGCAGCATGGGAAGACGAATCGTATACGGGGGGGTGTTTGCAGTGGTATGTTTGGGGCTCCTTATCCTGTTTTTAATTAAGAAGCTGGACAAATCAATTCCGGCAGAGGTTCAGGGAGCCATCCCCGAGGATGCCGTTTTGTTTGCAGAGGAGATTGATTATGAGTATCTTACAGAAAGATTTCTGCCGGAAAGCCGGACCTGGATTGACTTTGTGAATATTATAGAACGGGGAGACCTGGATTCCACTTTGAATATGGTTCTGGGTCAGGTACGTTCTTCGGAACCCCTGAACAGGCTGCTTTTAAATAAAGAATTGAGCCTGTCCCTGCATAAGGTGGGCAAGGATCAGCTGATTCCGCTTTTTTACCTGGAGTATTCCTCTTCGCACAGCGATAGCGATTTTGAGCATCTGTTCCTGGCCATGCTTGAGAAAAAGGCCATGATCAATGAACGGAAGTATGAAGGAGAGAAGGTGTATGATGTCTCAGGCGGACCGGGATTTATCCCCGGGAAATTTACCTTTGCATGCCTGGAGGGGCTGTGTCTGATCAGTACCTCCTCCATGCTTGTGGAGGAATCCGTCCGGACCATCCATGCCGATACCGACCTGAACATGGATGAAGGGCTTCAGCGTGTAAGAGAGACGGCAGGCAGGTTTGTTCATGCGAATCTTTATATTAACTATGAAAAACTGCCGGACCTGTTTTTCCCATTTCTCAGCGAATCACGGTGGGGGACCCTGGATAAGCTGGCAAAGCTGGCCTCCTGGGGCGAACTGGATCTGGATGTGAAACAGGAATCCATGACCCTGAACGGGATGTCCCTTGCCGATCCGGATCAATCCCTGTTCCTCGGGGCTTTCCGGGGACAATCTCCAGTGAGAATGGAATTGCTTGAGACCCTTCCTTCCGGGATAAGCTATTTCTTCCACCTGGGAATTTCCGACAGGATCCGGTTTAAGGAACAGGTGCTCTCCTATCTGGGTGGTTTGGGGGAAGCGCCGGAAATAGAGGCGGAAGTGGAGCGGATTCAAAAGGAATACGGAGTGGATCCGCTGGATGATCTGTCCCGGGTTCTGGACAATGAAATAGCCTGGTTCGCCATGGAAGGGGTAGGCAGATCGGAGGAGTTTGTACTTATGGAAACCAGGAGCCGCAGTGAAACAGTGGATGTGGTGATGCGATGGGTGGAACAGTATCTGCGTGTAAATGCCTTTGATATGCGATCCGTGCGAACCGTATATCAGCTGGACAATCAGACACGCTTCAATATTTATCGTCTCCCCGATCCCTATTTCGAAGGCACCTCACTAGGCAGGCTGTTTGGCCGATATTTCACACTGTATGAAAACTACCTTATTTTTGGCCCTTCGGTGGATGCCCTCTCCAGGGTGATTTACCAGAATGTGCTTCACAAAACATTCGTTACCGATCCGGTGTTTAAAGAGATATCCGAGTATTTATCAAACCGCAGTAACGTGACGCTGTTTTTCAAACCCTATGCATTTCTGGAATACAAAAGGGAGATGCTGAACGGGAAAACAACAGACTGGCTGGATAAATCAGAGCTTTTTCTTCGCCGGATTCCCGGGGTTGTGGTTCAATACAGCGTGGAAGGGGACCTGTTTTACCAGAGTATCAGCAGCAAGTATACCACGCAGATCAGGGACAAGGCCATGACCGTATGGGAAAGCCTTATGGATACTTCTGTCGTCCTCAAACCGGCGCTTGTTACAAACCATAATACTTCGGAGAAAGAGATCTTTATACAGGACCTGAGCAATACAATCTATCTTATTAACGGAACCGGGCGGATTCTCTGGAAGCAGCCAGTAGATGGTCCCATCCTGGGGGAGGTGCATCAGGTGGATTTCTACAGAAACGGAAAATTACAATACCTGTTTAATACGGAAAAGAAGATCCACCTGATCGACCGTAACGGAAATTATGTGGAACGATACCCAATTTCACTCCGGGCCGATGCAACCAATCCCCTGGCACTTTTTGACTATGATAATAGCAGGGACTACCGTATATGTGTAGCTACCGCCGATCAAAGAATATATCTTTATGATATTGGAGGAAATATGATATCCGGGTGGAGATTTGGAAAAACGGAATCCGAGGTGACCGGTACGATTCAGCATTTCAGGATCGAGGATAAAGATTTTATCGTAGCCTTCGACCGGAACAGGGTCTATATTCTGGACCGCCGGGGCCGGGAACGGGTCAGGCTGAAGGATAATCTGGTTCTGTCACCCCGGAACTCGTTTACACTTGATATGAATATCAGGGAGGAACGGCCCAGGTGGATCTCCACGGATACTTCGGGTACGGTGGTGGCCATTTATATGGACGGATCTGTCTCCAGGTTATTGTCCAGGGAGGTATCAGCCAATCACTTTTTCTCCATGGTGGATCTGACCCGAGACGGGGTTCCTGAATTTATTTTTGCGGATGGTGATGAACTGGATGTAGTCGAGCAGGACGGAAAACGCCTGTTCACTTTCCGGGTCAGGGACCGCATCAGTTATATGCCTGATATCTATAAATTTTCTGCCTCGGATGTAAAAATCGGGATCACGGATCAGAGCAGGAACAGAATTTACCTGATCAATACAGACGGATCCTTATACGAGGGATTCCCACTGGAAGGCTCCACCCGGTTCAGTATCGGATATTTTAAAAGTTCCGGGAGCAGATTTAACCTGATTGTGGGAAGTGATAATAATTTCCTTTACAACTATTCAATTGAGTAGCCATGAATAAAACCGTCTTGAATCGTTTGATGACATGCATGCTGGCCGGGATGCTTATTATGGCTTCCTGTCAGCGAGACTACTTCCAGATGGATAAGCTCTCTGATGAGATAGAACTCGAAACAGATCTGGTCGCTCCTCTTATAAAGGGTTCCATGTCCATGGAGGATGTGGTAGCCCTGCTGGATTCCACGGGCTACGTGGATGAATTTGCAGATGGCCTTATTTATCTGACCTATTCGGATACCCTGGTGGAATTGAGGGTAGACACGATGGACCTGATCATCGATGGTTTCTATACAGAGTACTATTATGATCCGGAAATCGGGAACGATCCTATTTTCATCGGCAGTGGCGTGGGAGATACCGTACACTTTTTGAAAAGCGAAAACTTCGGTATCGCAACCACGGGCAACAACCGACTGGACAGTATAGTCTTCAAGGGAGGAGAATTGATCACCCAAATGAGCAGTACCTTTCAGCATACCGGTATCCTGACCATCAGCAGTCCACACATTCAGGATGCATACGGGACCCCCTATTCCCATACCATCTTGATCAGTGACCCGTCAGGAAGTTTCAGCTGGTCGGACAGCTCAAGCCTGGATGGGTTTACCCTGGTAACTTTTCAGCAGAATGATTCCAGTTTGTTCCGGATGGACTATGACCTGGCAGTGATCAACAGCGGCAATCCGATTTATCCCGGGGATCAGTGTGAAATACATTCCAATTTCGTGGACCTGGGGTTTTACAGTCTGTTTGGATTTATTGATCCAGCGGAAGTTGTCGGGGACAGCGGGGTGATAGATATTCCCATCTATGAGGATAACCCGGAGCTTGCGAATCTAAAACTGGCCGATCCGCGAATCAATATTTTCACAGAGAGTTCCCTGGGGATCCCCTTTGAACTGGAACTGGACAGTGTGATAGCCACGGCGGAAGGGGGTGCCACGGAAACCCTGGTGTTTTACCAGGGGCATCCCTTCATCATCCCGGCACCGACCATTGATCAGCTGGGTGAAACCGCATACGGCGAGTTCAACATCAATAACCAGACTTCCAATTTTCAGGACCTGCTGAATATTGCGCCCAGCACCATATCTTACAAAGTGGAGGGTCATATCGGTTCACAGAATCCGAGCCACTTCCTGCTTGACACCAGCCGGTTCATGGCCGAAGCAGAGATCCTCCTTCCCCTGGATCTGAAGCTTACTGATTATGCCCTGACCGACACCATGGATTTTGAACTGGGCGCAGATGGGATCGACACGACCCTGATCAAGGAGATAGTGATTTACCTCAACACGGTAAATGAGCTGCCCATCGAGCTGGGGCTGCAGATCTACCTGCTGGATGAAAATTACCTGGTGCTCGATTCTCTGTATGACGAGGATCAGCCTCTGCTGCCGCCTTCGGAAGTGGACCAGGACGGAAAACTACAGAGTGCCAGCGACACAGATCATTCCGTTCAATTACCGGCCGAACGGTTGGGAATGCTTCAGGATGCCAAATTCCTGAAGATCGAGGCACATTTGCTGACCTCCGAATCCGGGATCCCGTTTGTCAAGTTCTATTCCGATTATACATTGGATTTTGAGATTTCTTTCTATGCTAGTTTCAGAATTAATACTAGGGAGCTATGAGGAATATAAAAAGAATATTAGTCTGCCTGGGATTGGTATTGGGGACCGGTACGCTATTGCGTGCACAGGTGGGGAATACGGTCTTCTTTATGCAGGGGGTTCCTCAGTCGAACCGGGTCAATCCGGCCCGGCAGCCGGCTTGTGGGGCTTATATCGGGTTCCCGGCCCTTGCCCCGATCCGTACCCAATTGTATTCGAGTTCACTGGCACTGGACGATCTGATCTACAAGCATCCTACAGAGGATTCACTAATCTGGTTCCTGCATCCCCTGGGTGATAAAGAGGCTTTCCTGGATCAGCTGAAGCCCTTGAATTATGTGGTGGCAGATCTCGGTACGTCCCTGATCTCCTTCGGATTCAACACGGGAATCGGCTTCTTTTCAGTGGATCTCACTACCAGGG
>CAYRLP010000185.1:4400-6025 GCA_964424935.1 uncultured Bacteroides sp. | reverse complement strand
ATTCAGCAGTGCTGAAAACCGGCACCGATCCCGCCAATTACCAATTATCAATATTAAACCAATATATCGGAAGCGCATCCATCTCAAATCAATTCAGTAGTCAAATTAAAAATCGAATCAACATGCTAAACAAAAACTATAAGTTAGGCAGCAGGTGGAAACTCGCCTTGCTGCTTCCGCTGAGCGTCCTTGCATTCCTTGTGGGATCATGCAGCGACAAAGAAACCCCCATCGATTCCCTCGAGGCGGTCGAAGCGACCAATGAGGTTGCAGCAGATATTACCGGGGAGGACGTTTTCTTAGTAGTGGAACAAATGCCCACATTCAAAGGGGAAGGAGCCATGGAGTTCCGCCGCTACATTGCACAAAACCTGGTCTATCCGCCGGAGGCTTCTGCAAACGGGGTAACTGGAAAGATCTTTATTAAATTTATCGTGGATAAGGAAGGTAAGGTCGTGATACCGGACCAGGAGACCCTGGCAAAAATCGAGGGAAAACCCATGGGTGAAGTGGTCGTAGTGGCTTATCGCAGCCTGGAAGAAGATGCTGAAATGCCTGATGATAAGTATATTGAGTTACTGAAACAGGAGGTCATCCGGGTAATCTCTTCTTCTCCGGCCTGGGAACCGGGCCGGCAGCGGGGACAGGCGGTCAATGTCATGTATACCTTTCCCGTGAATTTCGTACTGCAATAACTACAACCTATCAGACCGCCGGAAGTCACATTCCGGCGGTCCTTTTTTATATGAAACCGGTCCCTTCCTTTCTGCTTCTCCTTCTCTTTCTGTCCCTGCCAGGGTTCCTTCTGCAGGCCCAGGACCCTATAACGGAACTGTACTATTCCGGGAGCTACCGGGAAGTGATAAGTACTTCCGCCGACCTGATCGGTGAGGGCGATACCACCCTGAACACTTATTATCTGAAAGCTCTTGCAGAGGCCCAACTGGGATTGACCCCCGAAGCCATCCGAACCCTTCAGCAGGCCCTTGTCCATCATACGGGTGATATTAAACTAGGCCGTATGCTGGCAGGGCAGTATTTTGATGCGGGGGACTATGTGAAATCGGCCAGGGGTTTCCGTGAACTGGTTCAGCAGGACAGTACGGATGTTTCTTCCTGGCTGAAACTGGCCGAGATTGCCTCCTTCAGGCAAAATTATGATCAGGCCGTGGAGGCCCTGAACAGGGTACTTGTCCTGGATTCCATGAATCTCACCAGCCTGATGATGATGGGCGATATCCTGAACCGGAATAACAGTAATGGGGCCGTTGTATTTTATGAAAGGGCCTTCCGCCTGTACCCGGAAAATCAGAAAGCCGCCTATGCCCTGGGTAACTGGTACATACAATCCAAGCACCCGGAGCGGACTATCCCCATCTGTGAAAGCATGTTAATGCTTGACACCAGCAGCATCAAATTCGCCAAGCTACTGGGGTATGCTTATTACAAGACCGGGAAACCCACACCTGCTGTTCGTTATCTGGAGTATGCCAACCAATTGGGCGATTCTACGGCATTTACCTTTAAATTCAAAGGCATTTCCCTCTACCTGCTTTCCGATTTCGGCCGAGCGATCGGAGCCCTGGAATATGCAGTCGTGAAGGATAGCCTGGATGCAGAAATCA
>CAYRLP010000185.1:0-4390 GCA_964424935.1 uncultured Bacteroides sp. | reverse complement strand
GTGCCAGCCTGGGTACCATTGCAGAAATGCAGGAAGCCATGCTTCACCTCGACAAGTCCCTGGAACTTATGAAGCCCGATCCTTCGGTAATCTCCCGGATCTATTCGGAACAGGGAAACATCAAACGACTTGAAATGGAATACCAGGAGGCCTACTCCCTGTATGAAAAAGCCTGGCAGACAGATACCACCAATGCCCTGTCTCTTTATTATATGGCTTCCATCCTGGACAACAGCCTGCACCTGTCCAAAGAAGCCCTGGCGGACTATGAACGGTTCATCGAAGCCCTGGACCGCATGCCCAGGGAGGAGGAAACCAAACAGGCTTTGAGTATCCGGAGCATTGTAGAGGACCGGATTATCGACCTGAAGGAAGAACTCTTTTTCAGGGATGAATAAGCCATCCCCTCCCACCGTCCGAATCTTGATTATTCCATATTAATTCACAACATTTGTATCCTATAACTCAAGGTGCCATGGAAACTCCCATTGTTCAATTAATTCAGGGGATGCTGGCTCCCGGTCTGATGATATCGGCATGTGGACTGCTCCTGCTTGGGATGAACAACAAATACAGCCTGGTAGTGAACCGGATCCGGCTCCTGAATGAAGAAAAACGGAAGGTTTTTCACCAGGAAAGCGTTGACGAGAACGATAGCAACCGGCTCAGTAACATTGAATTGCAGATCAGCCACCTGATCGGACGCATTTCCCTGGTCCGGAATGCCGTATTCAGCTATTCCCTGGCTGTCGCCCTGTTTATTGTCAGCTCGGTACTAATCGGAATTACCATAAACAAAAAAACCCCCACCTTTGACTGGCTGATTGTTGCCTTTTTTTATGCGGGGATGTTTGCCGTTTTTCTGGGAGTGGTTTTTGCGGCCATCGAAGTCTGGAAAGGATACCGGATTGTGAAAATCGAAATTTCTGAGATCTACAAACCTATCGATTAAATCCTTTCGCTCCATCCTTCTTCGCTTTAGCTTTGCCGCATTCCGAAGTAGGCATTTCATTTAAGGTAATTGCACAAAAAGCCTTATTTTTGATTGAATGTGTCAAATATGAAAGAATTGCATAAATATTATCGCATCAAGGGAAGCCCGGAGGAAATCTATGCCGCTCTGATTAATCCGTTTGCCATCTCCTTGTGGACGGGTGGTTCCGCGGAAATGAAAGAAGAACCGGGATCCCGGTTTTCGCTCTTCGACGGAGATATAGAGGGGATCAATATTGCATTTGAAACAAACAAACAAATTATCCAGGAGTGGTTTTTTGGGGAACAGGAGGAAAAATCCATCGTTACCATTACTCTTCGGCCTGACCGGCATTTCACCAATATAGAACTCCATCATACCCATATTCCGGATGAAGCCTACGAGGACATGGCTTATGGATGGGATGCCTACTATTTCGGCGGACTCAAAGACTTTTTTGAAAAGTAAGCATGATGCTTTCAAAACGAATCTTTCTCCTTCTACTCCTGGGTTTTCTGCCGCTATTGATTTCAGGCAGGAGCCTGGATGAGATCAGGCGTTCCGGAAAAATCTATGTGGCATTCACCGCCACGGACCTGCAGAATATCAATTACGACCTTGCCCAGGAGTTTGCTCGCTACCTCAACGTGGAACTGGTCGAGGTTAAGATCGAATGGGATGAGGTATTTAAACGGAACGGTACGATACCGCCCGACATGGAAACCAACCCCGACCTGATATATACCCCTGATGCCCTGAAAGATGCGGACCTCATTTGCTCCACCTTCACGATAATTGAATGGAGAAAAAAGCTCTTTGGTTTTGCCAGAACCCTGCAGTCGGCTGAGCTGTTGATGATAAACAGGAACGAGGAACTCCCCACTGGCCTGTTAGACCTCTCCAATAAAAAAATCGGCTATGTGGGGTCCACTACCCATGAACAGCATCTCCATGAGATCAATGCCACCCTGGCAGAAAAAATGGAGCTTATCCGGACTAAATCCTCACTGGAGTCAATAGAATTGCTGGAAAAGGGTCTCGTATACGGGATCGTGTTGGATGCTGATGAAGCATTAAATTACAATTCCAACAGCGGAAACAGATTTAAAATCGCATTCCCCATCAGTGAAATAAGCCGGTCCGCATGGGCAGTCGAAAAAAACAACCCCCTTATCCAGGAGGTTGAGAACTTTTTCGAAACAATTGCCAGTAACGGAGTCCTGGATGACATATTCTTCAAACGCTTCGGGATGACTTACCAGTCCTATGTGGAGCGGCTCAACCAAAACCTGAAACTGGACCGCTATAGGCGGGACCTGGAGGAGATTATCGCTTCACGTAAACTGGTTGTGGCCCTCAGGGACCGGGATTTTGTCTACCATGAGACCGGTCAGAAGCAGTTTATGCATGCGCTTGCCGAAGAATTCGCCGACTACCTGGGGGTTACACTGGAGTATGTGGTAACCCCCAATTTCGAAAAATACTGGGAGAACCGGGAGGGAAGAGTGATCAGGGATTCTGCGTACACCCCGGAATGGTTCAACTATTTTGATCTGGCCTGTGAGACCATCGCCGACCTGGACTGGAGATCCAACAAAGTGAACATGATTCCAGTTTACACATCCGCCTATACCGTGGTGGCCCGGAAGGGACTTAATATTGAAAGTCTGGATGATTTGAAGAAACTCCGCGGGGTCACAGGCACTGAAACGGTCTATGACGACATCCTGATTGAGAACGGAATCAGCAATTACTATTATGAGAATATAAACAACTGGATTCCTGAAGTCCTGGCCGGAAATGCTGATTATACCATCCTGTACAATGCATTCAGCGAACTGTCGGCCTACCCGGAACTGGAGGGTAAGCTGGAGCTCGGAAGCGTGGATGTTTGCTGGGCTCTTCGAAAAGATCAGCCGGAACTGCAGGAGGAAGTGGAAAAATTCATGAGCCGGTCGCAGCAACAGGGATTGATCGGGGTGTTGTTGAAAGCCCTCCGGGGGAATACACTGCAGACTCCGGAAGCCTTTATCAGCAGCTATTATGAGCAGTTTCAAACGGGTCAGTTGCCCTATGTAAACTATGGGGCGGATGACGGACTCCCCCAGGAAGATATTCTTTCCATTTTTCAGGACCGCAAAGGATATATGTGGTTCGGCACGAACTCGGGAGCCGTTCGCTACAACGGCCGGGAAATGATCGTCTTTAATCATGAAAACGGTCTGCCAGGAAATTCCGTACGGGATATCAAACAGGACAGCAGCGGAATCATGTACTTTGCCACCACAAACGGTATTGCGGAATTTTCGGGTGATTCTACCACTGGGGTCCTCTGGGAGGGAATCTCCTTTCATACTATTTTCGTGGATTCCAAAGACAACCGGTGGTTCCTGGGTGATGACGGATTGTACCTTGAACGGTCCGATGGAAGCACCAGTGTCCTCAACGATAAATACCCCGTTCTTCCCAGGGTCATCTACAGTATTACGGAAGATCCCACAACCAGAAATCTTCTGCTGGCTACCATTGAAGGGGTATTTATGTACGATCCGGTCCGGGAGCTGTTTACCCGTCTGAGCGATACGGATAGTTATTCCCTCTTCATTGACCCAAACGACAGCATATGGATCTCAACCCGTGACGGATTGACCATCACCCACCTGCCCGCCCTGATCCAAAACCGCCGAAATACCCAGTCTCAAAATCTGAACACCCGTCTTCATTTTCCGGTCCATATCATCTCGGAAATCACCACCAGTAAATTCGGGTCCGTGTGGCTGGTTTCGGATTCAAAGATCATGCAGGTGATCTCCACTGACCAGGAACCTGTGATCTATGAACAGGAGATCGGTATCAAAAACAACAAGATTCTCTCCTTCCTGATTGACAATGAAGATAATATCTGGATCGGTTTCTCAGGGGGACTGCAGCGCCTTACCAGCAGGAAGGGCCTGCGGAATTTCTATCCGGGAACCATCGACAGTTACATCTACTCCGTATTCCAGGACCCCCGGCAACGTATGTGGATCACATCGGACAATGGGGTTTTCTATTTCCAGGAGGACAAGCTGGTCAATTTCACTCCGCAATTCGCATCTGAAAATACCAAGTTCACCGGGGTTCTCCTGCCCAATGAAAACATTCTTCTGGCCAATAATGAAGGATTATACGAAGTAAACAGTCAAACACTTGAGATCATCAAGCATAAGCCTTTCAGGCAAATCACCTACAGCGTGGATAATATCTTCGTTAGCAGTAAAGAAGAAATATTCGTTCTGACCGGCATCAACGGTATGCAGGGTACTGAGAACCAGATGCCCTGTTTCCGCCGCGGATAGACCAATCTCCACGGTCCCCCTGTCCCTCATCTCACCCACCAGGATCACCTTGGGGGCTTGTCTCAAAGCTGCCCTTAGT
>CAYRLP010000184.1:0-6026 GCA_964424935.1 uncultured Bacteroides sp. | reverse complement strand
GGGCATGGCTGGTCTTCAACAATACCAGAGTGATTCAGGCGCGGCTTCTTTTCCAGAAGAAGACCGGTGCAGTGATAGAGATCTTCTGCCTGGAACCATATGAACCGGCCGACTATGAACGCGCCTTCCTGTGTGAAGGAGACGCCACATGGATATGCCTGGTAGGGAACGCGAAGAAATGGAAAAACGGTCCCGTATCCCTGCAGACACGGATCCGCGGAAGAGAGGTAGGACTGGAAGCTTATCTAAAGGAGCGCAAGGGGGATGCATTTGTGATCCGGTTTCAATGGGACCTTCCGGGTATAAGCTTTGGTGAGCTGGTGGAGCATGCCGGGATCACCCCCATTCCTCCTTATCTGGACCGCCGGGCAGAGGAGAGCGACCGGCAGAATTACCAGACTGTCTACAGCCTTAAGAACGGTTCCGTTGCAGCACCGACGGCCGGACTCCACTTCACTGAAGAGATGCTGAAACAACTGCAGGAACTGAAGGTCCGTATGGAACACCTCACCCTCCATGTGGGGGCAGGAACCTTTGTTCCGGTCAAAGAGGCTGATGCACGCGATCATACCATGCACTGGGAGCAGGTTGTGGTAAGCAGGGTTTTCCTGGAAGGCTGGCTGAAACGAAGCGAAGGGCTGGTTGCCGTGGGGACCACCAGCACGCGCAGCCTTGAATCACTCTACTGGCTGGGAATCAAAATCATGACAGAGGCCGGGGCGGACCCGGGCTTATTGCAGATGGGACAATGGGAGTATGAACAACTTCCCCAGGATGTTCCCCTGTCCGAGAGTATTCAATCCCTGCTGGAATATTGCCACCGCCATCAACTGGACCGGTTCAGCTTCTCCACCCGGTTAATGATTGTCCCCGGATACCGGTTTCGCACCATCCGCGGACTGCTGACCAATTTCCATATGCCGGGAAGCACCCTCCTGCTTCTGATTGCAGCATGGATCGGCGATGATTGGAGAAAGGTGTATGACTATGCCCTGAACAATGGATTCCGCTTCCTTAGCTACGGGGACAGTTCCCTTCTTCTTCCCCGCTTACAATAAGGAACGCAGCAGAGAGGTAAAAGATTCGATGTCCTCTTCCGTCGTATCAAAGGAGCACATCCAGCGTACCTCCGATTGCTCCTCATCCCAGACATAGAAAAAGAATTCTTTCTGCAACCTGGGGACAATACCTGGTGGAATCCTGGCGAAGACGGCATTGGACTCCACCCTTTGTGTTACCTCCACCCCCGGAATATCCCTGACCGCGGTATAAAGTTTTTGCGCCATGTGGTTGGCATGCAGGGCGTTTTGCTTCCAGAGCCCATTATCCAGAAAGGCACTGAACTGCGCAGAAATATAGCGCATTTTTGATGTCAGCTGCATTCCCTGTTTACGGCGGTACCTGAAATCGGTACAAAGGGAGGGGTCAAAAAAGACGATCGCTTCCCCGTACATCATCCCGTTCTTGGTTCCACCGAATGAAAGTACATCCACACCTGCCTCTCCTGTCATCTCGTACAATCCGCAACCCAGGGAAACTGCGGCATTACTTAACCTGGCACCGTCCATATGCAGCAGTAAGCCCTGATCGTGGGCATAAGAGGCGATTTTTCGGATCTCCTCCAGGGTGTAGACCGTACCCAGCTCGGTAGCCTGTGTAATGGAAACCACCCGGGGTTGCACATGATGCTCGAAACCAATCCCGTGCATATGAGCGGTAATCATCTCTGTGGTAAGTTTACCATCGGGCGTGCTGCATGTGAGTAATTTACAACCGGAAAATTTCTCCGGCGCACCACATTCGTCCACATGGATGTGTGCGGTATCCGGACAGATGACCGCATTGTAGGGTTGGGTGATTGTGGAGAGTCCCAGTACATTGGCTGCGGTGCCTGTAAATACAAAAAACACTTCACAATCCTTTCCGAAGACCGCCCTGAGTTCATTGACGGCTTTTTCCGTATAGGGATCATCCCCGTAGGCGATCACATGTCCATCGTTCACCTCGGTGATTGCAGAGAGAATACGGGGGTGGACTCCGGCATTGTTATCGCTGGCAAATCCATGTGAATTCCTCTGTTTTTTCATGGTCTAAAACTGTTCATCATAACGGGTCCATAGCATATCCCCCAGCTCCCATGCTTTTTCCACTACTTTTTCACCCCATTCGAAGGTATAGTCTGTCAGGTAGTCCACAAGCTCCTTTTTATCTCCCTGACGGAAGAGGGCAAGCGCCTTCTCCTCCACTGAATCCTGTCCCTTAAACAGGGAGGTCTGCCAGCTGTCCCATACCTCATTCACATCATAACGCATCTCGCCCCACCGCTGGGCCGTCAGCGTTCCCAGCCGGTTGAAGGCCCACCAGGCTGATTCGTGGGTAAATCCATGGACACGTCCCGGGGTCTTATAGGAAACCGGAAGATCCCTTACCGAACAGTATACCGGTACATAGATGGAGGAGGACACATTGTCCAGGGCCAGCCAGACCACTCCCCCGATTTCATCAGGTAACCAGTCCCGGCACTGGATAATGGTGGCATACATGGTGTACCACCGGGCAATGGTCCGCTCCCCCAGGGAACCCCAGCCTCCATTGATATGAAAAAGTCTGTTCATATCATAGGGCATGTGCGGGTTGGCCAGGGGGGATATGACCATTTTTCCCTGTTCGTCGGCAACCACCAGGTCCTTGGTCATGTCAAAGGGGGTTCCCTCGTAGTAATCCGAAAAGACCCTGCGGAGATCCGCCAGTGAGACCGGCCGGTCTGGCTTCACTGAAAACGGATAGTTCTCTGCATTGGGGTCCAGTTTCAGTGAGGGTGCCAGCAAATCAAACACCCTCCATTCTCTTCGCCTTGCAGCCAGTGAGGTGCGGCTCTGTGGTGCATACACATAACAGAAAAGAAAAGGTTCACCCTCCTTCCACCAGCCGGCCTTTTCGGCCACTTCGTAAATATTCGCACTGGCCATGAAATGATCCCGGTCCTCCAGGTCGATCTCTTTGATGGTACTGGCATTGGCATTGACGGCCACATGGTCATCCGGAACCCGCTGGGCCGCCCAGACTGAACCAACTTTTCCCTTGCCCGGTCCCAGTATCTCCAGGTGCCACACCTCGTTTTTGTCCGCGATGGTCAGACACTCCCCGAAATCATTCCAGCCATACACTGCAGTGAGTTTTCCCGCCAGTTCAATGGCTTCACGTGCGGTTTTGCTACGTTCCAGCATCAATCTGCAGAGTCGCTGACAATCAATGAGCCCGGAATCGGATTGCAATTCCTCCCTGCCGCCGAAGGTGGATTCGCCGATCCCCACCTGGTACTGGTTCATGGACGGATAGGCCGTGTTCAGAAACTGGTAGGTTTCCCTGACCTGCGGTATCTCCCCGATGGGCAGATGCGGGTAGGTCGGCATGGCAAATGAATCGCAGGCCACCCGTTTGTACATAGTGGTGGTCTCATTCCGCGGATATTTTCTTGCAGGGACCACATCTATCCAGGAGCGGGTCCGGTGACTGTCATCGGTGTGGGAGGTGATCACTGAACCGTCCACTGTGGCCCCTTTTCCCAGGGTGATGGACGTGCAGCCATCTGCATAGCCGCCGACCCAGTCTGCTCGCTGAGCGGAGAGTATGCTACCTGCAAAAAGCAGTATGACGGTAAGAGCGGAGTAAGCCTTCATGGATGAATGATTGGGTTTGGAAGCTACGAATATAATAAGTATATCCGTTTATATTGTGCAACCAATTGCCCATTTTTGTTTTCTTTACAGTCGGAATGACACCGGGAACCATGCGTTTTATGTTATACATAGGGTTGGCCGTAATCTGTCTGGCAGTCACCTCCTGTTACAAGGAAGTGGTGCTCCCTGCCCATACGGATATGGTATTTGAGCTGGAAGTTTCCCCCGAAATGCAGGAATTTATTTACAGCAGCAGTGATACCAGCTACGCCATTGACGAGCCCGGAATGAAGCTGAGCCTGGATCAGACGCTCCTGGACCTGGATGAAATCAAAACCCGTGGCAAATCCGCACTGAGTTTCAGGCGAAAAAGCTATTCGGTACACTTAAACCAGGTGGTTAGTCTAGCCAGTATGAACGGATCAGAGATCAGGCGGTTAAGCAAGTTCAAACTGATCTCCATGGCCATGGATTATACCTACATCGAAGAACGGATCGGCTTTGGCATTGTGGAGAAACAGGACCTCATGCCCCTGTTCTACAGGTACGTGGAGCTACGTATCAACGGGAGCAGCCAGGGGCTTTATCTGCTGGTGGAAGACCCCGAGGAATATTTTCTGAAAGCGGGTTCCGAGTATATACTTCGCAGGGGATACTACCATAGCATCGATGATTCCAGATATGATCCCTCCCACTTTCAGATACCGAGGGAAGCATATGAATCCAGGTTCCGGGAACTCTATGAAACCCTTCCCTCCCTGCATGGAGAAGAGCTCTATGAATTTCTGGATCAAAGAGTGGATCTGGAGCAGTATTTCAGGAAAATGGGTATGGATTACCTCTTGAAGAACGGGGATTATACGGATGAACTCTATTTCCTGGCGCTGATAGAACAGGACCAGATCCGGTTCAGGGTTATTCCCTGGGATTACGACGACCTTTTCAATTCCAATCCGCATGAGGTGGGCAAAACCTGGGGGACGGGACATTTATTCGGCGACCGGTACTATCCTACCCGGCAGGATCTGCTGGACGTGATCGGAGACAAACTGATCTTTTCCATTGAGGATGACCTGGATTATGCCATTGCTGTGGATCCCCTTCTTTATGAACGCTATGAAAGCTGCCTTGCTGAAATGGTTCAGAAGATGGAACCCGGGGATATAGATGCGCTGTTCGAACAGGTACGGCTTGAATTACTCCCCTACTATTATATGCCGGAAATCATTTCACAATCCAGGTTTGACCAGCAGGAAACCAGCTACAAACTCTGGGAACAGAACATGGAAGATAAAAAGAGCTTGCTTAAGGATCGCCTTCGTGCCATGAAAGAGGAACTTAATACAATCCAGCCATGAGAGCCGCACCTCGGATACTGTGCCTCCTGGGCATCCTACTGCTGACCTGGTCCTCGCAACTATCCGCTCAGGATACCAAGGCGGTCCGTGACCTTCAGCTGTGGAGCGGGGCGGCGGTGGAAAAGTCCCTGGGCAAAGACTGGACCCTCACCCTGGGCGAAGAGATCAGGTTTAAGCATAATATCAGTGAAATAAGCAACTACTTCACAGAAGCAGAACTGGGTTACCGGATCAATAAGAATTTTGCCCTGGAAGGGGCATACCGTTTCACCAGGGACCGGAAATCGGATGGCAGTTATGAGACCCGGACCCGTTACAACGTGGATCTGAGGTTCCGGAGCTTTCTGGATTTCATGTCCATTGATTACCGTTTGAGATACCAGAAAGAGGTAGAGGGCTTTAGGTTACTGGACCAGGGAACCGATTATGAAAAGTATGTACGTCACCGGATCCGGTTCCGCTACGAGGACCTGAGAAAAATAAAACCTTTTATCTCCGGAGAGGTATTTCAGCTCTTCAGATTTGCCGAGAATGGAACCTTTCATTACATCCGTGTCCAGACAGGCATCAAAGCAGAACCCGGCAGGTGGGGATCCTTTGTGGTCTCCTATGGTTTCAACAGGGAGTTTACCCGCCTGGAGCCGGCCATGATCTACCAGTTCAAGCTGAATTACACCTATGCCTTCTGATGACCGCCGGGCTAGAACTCGGAGGTGAAGTGAAAACTGATTTCGGGGAAATTTTCCCGGGCCATCTGCAGGGCATGGGGCGATTCGGCCATGTAGACCTCCCGACCCTCCTTATCCATAGCCAACTGCTGGTATTTCCGGAGCCTGAAATCATCCAGTTTTTCGGATTGACCGGTCTCAATCCAGCATGCTTTATGCATGGGAAGCGCTTCATACCGGCAGCGGGCACCGTATTCGTGTTGCAGCCTGTACTGAATGACGTCGAACTGAAGGGCACCCACCGTCCCAATGATTTTTCG
>CAYRLP010000183.1:0-6049 GCA_964424935.1 uncultured Bacteroides sp. | reverse complement strand
CCAATCAGCCCGATTTCCCCTCCACGGTGCTTAGGCCCGGAGATAAATTTGTCTCCCAGACCATTCTCAGGTTCGGGGTGGAACCCTGATTGTAGAGGAATAGCCTGCCTGTTTCCGGATTACAGTGCGGGTTCCCAGCCGGGTTCATAGGTGCGGCTCCAGTGCCTGTTCATGATCTCCCCGTCCAGGATATGTCCCGTTGCAGGATCCACCTGCAGGATCCGGCCTGTTTTATAGGCGATATTGGCCAGGTGATTCAGGTGGGAGCTTGCGGCTGCTTCCTTCAGGACCGAGTTGGGCCGGGCCTCTCCCCGGACGGTCTGGATGAAGTTCAGGACATGTTTGGTGGTGATATCACCCTCCCCGCCCATGCCGGTGGTCTCACTCTGGCTGGCCTCTTTTTCCTCTTTCACAAGTTTGCCTCTCAGATCATAGATCTGGTAACCGTTCCTGCTGATCACGGCAGACCCCTCGGTCCCGTAAGCCACGTTGCCGCGTCCTTCCCCGTACACACTGTACCCGGTCCGGCTCCGGCCGTCCCAGCGTATGGACTTCCCCCCCGGGTACTTCATGATCACATCCATGGTATCGTACATGGTCCAGTCGTCGTCCCTGTAATAATACTTCCCAGCATCGCACCTTACCTCCTCGGGATGGTCCACCTGCAGGATCCAGCGGGCCACATCAAATTCGTGGGTGGCGTTGTTGCCGGTTTCGCCGGTCCCCCAGGGCCAGAACCAGTGCCAGTTGTAATCATAAAGGATATCCATGTAGTCCTGCCTTGGAGCCGGCCCCTGGAACAAATCCCAGTCAAAACCCTCCGGAGGCGCCATTACCTTCCCGTTCCCAATGGAGCCCCGGCTGTTGGTATAATGGGCCAGCACCTGGTAGATCTCCCCGATCCGCCCGGCCTGCAGTTCGTCCACCACCCTGCGGGCCGTTTCCTGTGAACGCTGCTGGGTTCCCATGAAAACCACGCGGTCATATTTCTTTTCGAATTCCAGGAAGAGCTCCCCTTCCCGGGGATTATGTGTCAGTGGCTTCTCCACATAGACATGCTTGCCGGCTTCAAGAGCGAGGAAGGAGCCCGGTGCGTGCCAGTGGTCCGGGATCAGCAGAAAGACGGCATCGACCTCGCCATCAGCCAGGATTTCACGAAAATCGTTGACGGCCGCAGGAACATAGCCCAGGGCGTCCTTCAGGGAAGCAGCATATTTATCCCTGCGCTCCCTGATCACATCGCAAACGTAAGCAACATTGACCTGGTCCTGCAGGTCAGTCAGGGAGGACCGGATGGCTTCGGCTCTGCGCATGCACCCGATAATTCCCACATTCAGGCGCTCGTTGGCTCCCAGTATGCGCCGGTAACTTTTTGCCGACAGGGCATTTCCTGCCAGGGTCATCCCGGCAGCAGCAGCTCCGGTCTTCTTAATAAATGCTCTTCTGCTTTCTTTTTTCATGATAGTCGGTTTATCTGGCTGATTGGTAAAAATAGAAATATCGGGCAGAATATTCGTCCGCCGGTAGGGAAATTCGGGAACTGTGCATCTTACCTGTATCACTTACTTTATTCCGACTTATCATGCCTTTCAGATCCAACATTTCGGCTGTACTGCTCATAGCAGTTCTATTTGCAGCCTGTGACGGGACCACCGGTCCGGGCCAGGCAGAAACCGCTTTTCCCGTTTTATCAGGACCCTTCCTGGGGCAGTCCCTGCCCGATACGGTTCCGGAGCTTTTCGCTCCCGGAATCGTCTCTACCGGGATGTTTACACGTGATGTCGCCATCAGTCCGGATGGAAAGGAGATCTATTTCTGCGTAGCCATCGGTAATTATACTTATTCAACCATTCTCTGTACCAGGGAGGAAAACGGCAGGTGGCTGCCTCCGGAGATAGTGCCTTTTTCGGGAGGTCCCGGTGTTACCGATTTTGAACCCGCCCTTTCACCGGACGGATCCAGACTCTATTTTCTCTCCAACCGGCCCGACGGGAACGAGCCCCCTGGCGACCAGGATATATGGATGGTGGAACGGGAAGGATCCGGGCCCTGGGGGATCCCCCGTAACCTCGGGGAACCGGTCAATACCGACGGGGGGGAGTTTTTTCCCTCGCTGACCCGTGATGGCACTCTCTATTTCACGCGGAACGAAAAGGGGAGCGGACTGAACCGGATCTTCCGTTCCCGTTGGGTGGACGGGTCCTTTCAGGAGCCGGAGCTCCTGCCCTCCCAGGTCAATTGCGGTACCAACCGTTACAATGCATTTGTTGCCCCGGATGAAAGTTATCTGATTGTTCCGGCTGCCGGTATGCCTGATGCTTATGATGGCGTGGACTACTACCTGGTCTTCCGGGATGAGCATGACCGCTGGTCGCAGCCGGTCAATATGGGTCCCCTCGTGAACCTGGACAATGCACGGGGCTGGTCTCCCTACGTATCACCGGGAGGGGAAGTCTTATTCTTTATGGCCACAAGGCCCAGGGAAGTGAATGAAGCCGACTGGAACTACCGGACCCTGAAGGCGCTGCACAATTCTCCCGAAAACGGAAATGCCGACATCTACTGGATGGATGCCGGCTTCTTTCGCATATTGAAAGAAAACGCCCAGTTCTGAGTCACTGGAAAACCAGGCAGCTGCCTACTCGTAGTGCAGTGCAATGGCCGGATTAGTGCGGGCCGCTCTAAGAGAGGTGAAGGTGACCGTAACCAGTGCTATGAGAACGGACAGTACAGCCGCTCCCAGGAACAGCAGAGGCTGGAATCCCACATTGTATGGAAAATCCCTCAGCCAGTCCTGCATCATAAAGTAGGCCACCGGCATGGCGATCAGGATGGAGATGCCAATGGCGTATCCCACGCTTTTCGATATGATGGCGATTACATTTCTTTCCGTGGCACCCATCACCTTCCTGATGCCGATTTCCCGGATCCGTTTCTGCGAATTATAAAGGGTTAGGCCAAACAGCCCCAGGGAGGCGATAAAGATGGCCAGGATGGAGAAGATCAGCGTAATACTTCCCGTACGTTTCTCCTCCGCATAATCCTTCTCCAGTTCCTCATCCAGGAAAAAATACTGCAGGGGCTCATCCCCGGCAAACTCCTTCCACTTATCTTCAATGAGTTGCAGCCCGGACTGAACATTCTCTTTTCCTTCCTCCAGCCTCACAGTAATATATGCGCCTTCCGGATTGTCTCTCAGCACCATAACCTGGGCTCCGAGCTCATTCTTCAGGCTGGAGAAATGGTGGTTCTTAATTACTCCTATGACTCTTAATTCCAGGTTGAACCCCTCCTGGGTGGGGGCCAGAAGAACCAGGTTGAGCGGGTCCTCCAGCTGGTATTTCCGGACCGCTGCCTCATTGATGAGACAGGCCGTGGAATCAGAACCGTACTCCCTTGAAAAGAAACGGCTTTCGGGGGTGGCCAGTTCGAAACGGTAGGTGTCCATAAAATCCTCATCCACTGAATACACGGCAAACATGGGACTGTTCTCCATGGACCGCCCCTTAATGGCAAAGGTGCTGTTGTTCTGGACGGTCCCGAGATAAGTCCCCGAGCTGGTAACCGAGAGGATGGATGCATGGTTCTCCAGTTCATCCATGAATGCAGCCGTGCGGCTTCCCAGCGGCCCGGTTCGTTCGATCACCACCAGCTGATCCTTGTCAAATCCCAGGTCCATATTGGTCATAAAACGGAATTGCCAGAAAATGACCAGGGTACCTGCCATGATGATCATGGATATGGAGAACTGGATGATCACCAGTACATTCCGAAGCCAGTTTGTCCCGTTGCCGACAGCCTCTCTGCCTTTCAGGGCATAGGCGGGCTTAAAGGAAGCCAGTACAAAGGCGGGATAGGACCCGCTGAGCAGTCCCACCGCTACGGCCAGCACAATAAAAGCCGGGATCATATACCAGTTGATTACATCCCTTTGCTCCAGCTGCAATCCCAGCAGGGAGTTGAACGAGGGCAGGAGCAGGTTCACCAGGACCAGCGCAAAAAACAAGGAAACCAGGCTCAGGAAGACACTCTCAAACAGAAACTGGCGTCTCAACTGTTTCTTCCCGGAACCTACCACCTTTCTCAGGCTGACCTCCTTGGCCCTGCTCATGGATCGCGCCGTACTCAGGTTCATGAAATTGATGGAGGCAATCACCAGGATGAAGAAAGCAATGACCCCGAAAATCAACAGGTAGCTGCTGTTCCCTATGGGCCGGTAGCCAATGTCGTTTGGCAGCCCTATTTCCTTGTCCAGATGAATGTCCAGGAGGGGCTGGCCAAACAGGCCGTACGTGTTCCCTGATTCTATAAATTCCTCTGGTGTGATGCCCATGAACTGCTGAAGCTGGGGACGAATATGTTCCAGCATGGTGATATTGATCTTCTCATCCAGTACGGCCTTCTCTGTACCGGGAGTGACCAGAAAATAGGTAAACATCCAGTTGCTGAACCAGAAGGTGGACCGGCTCCTCGCATCAGAAGCGTAGGAGCAGATAAAATCATAGTTGAAGTGAGAATTCGCCGGGGCATCCTCCACTACACCCGTGACCCGGTAGAGCGTGGAATCGTTGTTCATGGCAATGGACTTCCCGATGGGATTTCCTTCCGGGAAATATAGATCTCGCTTCGATTCTGAGATCAGGATGGTAAAGGGCTCGTCCAGACAGGTGGCCGGATCCCCCTCCAGCATGGCAATGCTGAATACATCAAAAAAGGTGGAATCGGCATACAAGATGCAATTCTCCAGGTATTTGTTCTCCGGTGTTGCCCACATCAGGCGGTTCCCGGCAAAGTCCATGCGGCAGTAGGTTTCAATCTCCGGGATCTCCTCGCTCAGGACCGGCCCCATAATGGGAGCGTTCCAGGCTCCCTTAAGTTCTGAGCCCGCCATTTTTGCATCCATATAGAGCCTGTAAATATCCTCCGAACGCTTATAGAATCGATCATAACTGATCTCGTTCAGAATATAAAGAATAATGAAAATGGCCGAAGCAAGGCCAATGGCCAGACCGGCAATATTGATGACATTGAACGCTTTATTTTTGCTGATGCTCCGGATGGTCACCCGTATGAAATTCCTCCACATAATTGTGTGTGTTTAAGTTTTTCAAAGATGCAATGTACCTATTCATAATGCAGCGCAATGGCCGGATTGATCCGGGCCGCCCTCAGGGAGGTGACGGTGACCGTGACCATGGCGATCAGGATGGCCAGTATGGCAGCCGAAAGGAATAGCAGCGGCTGAAAGCCTACATTATAGGGAAAATCCCTCAACCAGTCCTGCATCATGAAGTAGGCTACCGGCATGGCAATCAGAATGGCGATCCCCACGGCGTACCCCACACTTTTTGAGATGACCGTGACGATGTTGGTCTCGGTGGCGCCCATGACCTTGCGGATGCCGACCTCCCGTATCCTTTTCTGGGAATTGTACAGGGTCAGACCAAAGAGTCCCAGCGACGCAATAAAGATGGCCAGGATGGAGAAGATCATGGTCACCGATCCGGTTCTTTTTTCTTCAGAGTAGTAGGAATCCAGTTCCTCATCCAGGAAGAAATACTGAAAGGGTTCATCATTGGTAAACTCCTTCCAGGTCTTCTCCATATGTGCCAGTCCGGCCTCGATATTATCCTTGCCGGCCGCCAGCCGGACGGTCAGGTAACCCGCCCAGTCCCAGTCACGCGGTTTCAATATGGCGATCTGAGCACCCACTTCATGCTTCAGGGTAAGAAAATGGTAATCCTTCATCACACCGATGATCCGTAACTCTTTGTAATCGTCCCCGTCGCCTACCTCGAGGATGCTCATATTCAGGGGATCCTCCAGGTTGTATTTACGTACGGCCGCTTCGTTAACCAGGCATGCAGCCGAGTCCGTGGCAAATTCCTCCGAGAAATATCTGCTGTCCGGGGTGGCCAGTCCGAACCGGTAGGTCTTCATAAAGTCCTCATCGGTCCAGAAGGTAAAGAAGAGCACTGACTCTTCCGCCGGCCTGCCCTTGATCCCATGGGCATTGTTGTTGTTGGGTGCCCCCAGGTAGGCCGTGGAA
>CAYRLP010000182.1:3747-6053 GCA_964424935.1 uncultured Bacteroides sp. | reverse complement strand
TTCAGGATTCCCTGTTCCCCAAATACCTGATCATCCAGATCCAGGATCCCATCCTCATATAGTTTCATTACGGCCACAGCAGTGATCAGTTTTGAGACGGAGGCAATCCGGAAAAGGTGTCCCGGTTTCACTTCCTCCCCCGTTTCGTTGTTGGCGATTCCGAAGCCTTTGGCATAAACCAGGTGTTCATCTTTAGTTACTGCCAGGCTGGCACCCTCAATCTTCCAACGTTTGAGGAATGCTTCAACCTGCCGGTCCACATTGGCTGTTCCTTCAAAGTCCGAAAAATGGTTGTCCAGCAACAGGGAGAATGGAACCTCCTCATCATCCAGCAGGGAGGGATATCCTTTGTCCGAAAAGGTCCAGGCAATTTCCCCGAGAGAGAAGACAACAAACAGCGCTATAAAAGTCAGTATCTTTTTCAATACATATTAAATTCGAACAAGAACGTTCATATTCAAAACAAAGTTACTTTAAAAACAAATTTTGGTGGATTTGTTCATAACCACTAAATAAACACCTGTCAAAAGACTATGTTAATTCATTGAATACGAAACAAATACATGTTGATATTTAAATATGCGAAGAGTGTTTATATTTATATAATTAATACCTCTTCGCATAAGAAATCCAACGTTCAAGAGAGATATGCTGCCATTGGTGATTTAATAAATGCCTTTGGTCAAAAGAATCTGCCTTAAGGGGGGTAAAAACACGAATGGGAGCCAAATTTGCATCTGGTTCCCATTCCGCTTGTTAGATACCGTAGTCTCTAATTCGCGCCAAGCTACGGTTATTTTGGCTGGAAAACAAGGCCGAAGCCTTGTGATCCCCACGCTGCCCGACGAATCGAACAACTTGCACCGCTGTTGTCCATAGACAATGCAAATGCTCAACTGCTTTCAACTTCCACCGCGCTTTCAGGTATTCCACGGTTTCCGTTTCGAATCTCCCTTCATGCCTGTGACAGCAGTCCGGGTATTCCAGATCGCAGCCCGGTCCGAAGACCGGGAGAACAGCATCAATACCTGTTTAGCTGTCCCCGCGACTCATGTTCACGCTGCCAGGCTACCCTGGCGGCTAATGAACTTAATCATTTAAAGAACTGAGTGGCCTTTTATCGCTCACTTGGTAGAATCAAAAGTATATGCTTTATTGATTTGCTGCAAGCAAAACTCTTCGAAGAATTGAACATTGAATAAACAGACTTTATTAACATTTCGTTAATTATTAGTTAATCCATATTTCCATCTGTTTATATGACAAGCGCTTAGATCATGACTATACTTAGGACGCTTGTTGAAATCTTAAAAACTTCCTTTAAAACAATGTTCCCGGGAAGGGGTGCTCATATGGTTCTAAGAGTGTGGGATCAGCCGGATCAGCCCGGGGGGAAGACAGGCGCGGAGTAACTGTATGCGCCTTTAAATCAGACTCATCCACAGGCATCAACAGCTGGTTTCTTTTTCTCAGAGATATGTCCCCGGAAATCCATTCATTTTCAATTTCCCTCCGCAGGATGACCGGCATCCGTTTTTTGGTGTTATGGATTTTCTCCATCAGGGAATTTGCTTTGGTGGTTATTATGGAACAGCTTTTCCATACAGTACCTTCAAGAGGATCCCTCCAGGTATCGCACAGGCCGGCAAAAACGAACGGGTCTCCGCTCTTTTGAGATATATACCATGGAATCCGGGCATCATTGACCAGTTGCCACTCGAAAAATCCCCCTGAGATAATTAGACAGCGTCCCCGGTTCAGTGCTTCCCTGAAGGAGGGTTTTATATGGAGCGATTCCATGCGTGCATTGTAGGTCCCTTTCCGGATCCGTTCTGCCTCCGAACGATCCCTGCACCAGGTGGGTACCAGTCCCCACTGCATCAGTTGAACCCGCGCAGGATCCTCCTGAGCTATCACTGGTATGAATGGATTGTCGAAAGCTCTGTAAAAATAGTTGAAGTCAAAATCATAAAGCGCTGAACCATCCACCTGGAACCGGTCCTCGATGGCTTTCCTGCTCAAATGTATTTCTATGGTAAAACACATGGGACAATGACAATTTGTTACACGGGATCGCAGCAGAGAAATTAGGGATTCTCCAAAAGTTAAACAATTTTAAATTAAGATTTGTTAATTGGTCATACCACTTGACATGGATCAGCGAACGGCCATATTACCCTTCTTCCCTCTGAGCGTATTCCTATTCCCCGGTGAGGATATTCCCCTCCGCATTTTTGAGCCCCGGTACAGGCAGCTCATAAATGAGGCCCGAACGCTGGGTATAACCTTTGCGATCCCTTTTGTGG
>CAYRLP010000182.1:0-3737 GCA_964424935.1 uncultured Bacteroides sp. | reverse complement strand
TGCGAAGTCCGATTAAAGGATGTGGTGGCTGAAAAGGAGGGCGGACACATGGTGATTGTGGTGGAGGCGGTGGCCATCGTTGAAATAACCAGTTACAACAAGCAGCTGGAGGGAAAGCTTTATGCCGGAGGGTCCATACGTCGTCTTCCCTGTGACGATCCGGTGGTCAGCCGGGAACTCCTGAATCTGATCCAGGAATACAGAAAACAGTATGACCAAAGTTTTCTCCCTGAATCCGGCACGGAGCCGGTCACCCGAAAGGACCTGATTGTTGCTTTGAATCTCTCTTCCGACGAGAAATACAGATTCATATGCATGTCCGATGCAGAACAGAGGGATGGCTTCCTGACCGGACAACTCCGCTATCTTAGCATGATCAGGAAACAGGAGACGCTCCTGGGGGACGATTTTGGTTTAAACTGATTTGTTTCAACCGGTCCATATCCTGTTTTAACCCTGCCACCAGGCGGACCAGATGGTTTTCCGGTATCATCGGTTCCGGGATTTCATGGCTTATGTAATGTGTGAATTTCCAGATTTCCTTGATCCCGTTTACATGGACCTCGTATGGCTCATAGATCGGATTCAGGGAATAAAGGATCAGTTTGCCCTCTTCCGTTAACCTGTTTTCAATGATTTTGAAAACGATGCCTTCATCCAGGGTAAGAACAATACATGCCTCACCGGTCTTCAGTTCGCCCCAGTCCAGTACGAATTCCCCGGTGATCCAGGCTTTGTCAGGAATAGGGAGCATGGAATCGCCCTGGAGCTGAAAGGTCCTGTATTTCTTTTCTCTGGAGAGAAAAGGCAGCTGAAACACCTGGAGTTCCCGTATGTATTCCGGATCTGAAAACCCATTGGTATATCCTGCCTGGGCCTTCACAGGTACCAGCTCTATGTTTTCCCGGTTCCCGGAATCTACGGTGGATGCAAGCACCCGCAGGTTTCCGCCCCGGAGGAACACATCTTCTCCCTGTTCCAGCTGATGCAGTTGTATTTCACTTAGCCCGGACAGATCCACTTTCAGCAGGGTATCGACGGCCATGTTATAATAGGCCGAAAAAAGCAGGAGTATGTCCAGCCCGGGCTGAGCCACCCTGTTCTCATATCCGCTTAATGTGGGGCGCTTTATCTGCAGCTGTTCTGCCACCTCATCCTGGGTGAGGTTCCTGCGCTTTCTCAATAGTTTAATATTTGAATCAAAATACATGTTAAAACCATATTTAGAGTTGCAAAGAATGTTCTGTATGATTATATTGTAATCAAACAAATGATCATATTCTAATCAAATATAATAAATAATTTATAACCGACACCGGAAATTCAATTTTTTTTAATGCGAACCTGACGCGTATGATGCGAAGTGTGGTACATATGGATCTGGATACGTTTTTTGTATCTGTAGAGCGGTTGATGAACAGTGCTCTCGTGGGAAAACCCGTGATCATTGGCGGAATGTCGGACCGGGGTGTGGTAGCGAGTTGCAGTTATGAAACCAGGCAGTTCGGGGTGCATTCGGCCATGCCCATGAAGATGGCACGCTCGCTTTGCAATGAGGCCATTGTCATCCGGGGGGATATGGACGCCTACAGCCGTTACTCAAAAATGGTTACCGAAATTATTGCAGAACAGGCGCCCGTTTATGAAAAAGCTTCCATCGATGAACACTACCTGGATATCACCGGGATGGATCGTTTTTTTGGGTGTATGCAGTGGACCCATGAACTGAGGCAGCGGATTATCAAAGAGACCGGTCTGCCCATCTCCTGCGGCTTATCGGTGAACAAAACGGTTTCAAAGATTGCTACGGGAGAAGCCAAACCCAATGGGGAAATCGAGATTCCCGGTGGTCAGGAACGGGGCTTCCTCTCCCCTCTTTCCATACGAAAGATCCCCATGATCGGGAATCGCACTTTCCACCTGCTGCGCTCCATGGGTATCGCTACCATTGGTACCCTGGGGCAGATCCCCATAGAGATGATGGAGAGCCTGCTGGGAAAGAACGGCCTGGTGATCTGGAAGAAAGCCAATGGCATTGACCCTACTCCTGTGGTCCAGTATTCCGAACGGAAATCCATCGGGAGCGAACGGACCTTCCAGCGGGATACCATGGATATGGCTGGTTTATATGATCTGCTCACCTCCATGGTAGAGAAACTGGCTTTCCAGCTGCGTAAAGAGGAGAAACTCACCTCCATGGTGACTGTCAAGATCCGTTATTCCAATTTTGACACCCATACCCTGCAGAAACGGATCCCCTACACCTCTTTTGATCATGTGCTGATACCCGTTGCCAGGGAGCTGTTTGAACGCCTCTACCAGCGGCGCATGCTGATCCGCCTGGTAGGGGTCCGCTTCTCCGGCCTGGTCCGTGGTGTTCAGCAGCTGAACCTGTTCGAAGACACTTCGGAGATGGTGCATCTCTACCTGGCGCTGGACAAACTTCGCAGGCGCTACGGTTCTGATGCGGTCAAAAGGGCCAGTGGAATACAACTTCGCGACCTTGAAGAACAGATCTTACAGTCGCAGCAACAGAAAAGCGTCCCCACTCCGGAAGATCGTCAGCAGATCGATAACCTGAAGAACCGCCGATTCAGATACTGGTACAGGTAAACTCACTAACTGTGAACGAAGTGAACGATGTACCTTAACTGTCACTCATATTATAGTCTGCGCTACGGAACCATGGCAGTAGAGACCCTGGTGGAACGTGCGGCCGGAATGGGGATCGATGCACTGGCCCTGACGGATATCAATAACTCCACGGGCATGGTCGATTTTGTAAAGGCCTGCCATCAGCATGGGATACACCCCATAGGCGGGATCGAATTCCGTCATGGGGACCGCTATTTCTATACGGGTATTGCTCGAAGCAGAGATGGGTTCAGGGAGCTCAACAGTTTCCTCTCCTATCACAACCAGGCGGGAATTCCCCTGCCTGAACGCGCCCCGCCCCTGGAGGATGTATGGTTCATCTATGATTTAAGTGAAAATCCCTGGAAGAGAAAAGACAACGACCGTGTAAAACTGCGTGACCGGGAGCTCATAGGTGTGCGCCCGGGTGAGGTGAACAGCCTGCTGACTTCCCGCTGGCAGAAAGAACGTTCCAGGCTGGTGATCAGGCACCCGGTGACCTTTCTGCACAAGGGGGATCATGCCTTGCACCGGCACCTGAGGGCCATAGACCATAACACCCTGTTGAGCCGGCTGAAACCGGAGCAGATGGCCCGTGAGAGTGACATGCTGCTCTCGCAGGACCTGCTGCACTGTGCATATGATGAAGTCCCCCATATCCGCAGGAATACAGAAGAAATCGTCAAAGACTGCCGGATTGATTTTGATTTTACGACCATCAAGAATAAAAAGACCTTTACAGGGACGGCCCAGGACGATAAGGTGTTGCTGGAAAAACTGGCCATGGATGGAATGGAGTACCGCTACGGACTCCGGAACCGGGAAGCTCAGAAACGGATCCGGCATGAGCTGGAGATCATTGACCGTCTCGGTTTCTCCTCTTATTTCCTGATTACCTGGGACGTGGTCCGTTACTCCATGTCACGTGGATTCTACCATGTGGGAAGGGGCAGCGGAGCCAATTCCATTGTGGCCTACTGTCTCCGGATCACCGATGTGGACCCCATTGACCTGGACCTCTACTTCGAACGCTTTATTAACCCCAAGCGGACCAGTCCGCCCGATTTTGATATTGACTTCTCATGGAAGGAGCGGGATGAAGT
>CAYRLP010000181.1:0-6057 GCA_964424935.1 uncultured Bacteroides sp. | reverse complement strand
CGCTTTCCGGTGGGGATCCGTCCCTTCACCGACCCACGCAATGTCTGCTGCGATAGCAATGTCCCCGCTTACCTGTTTCCAGACATATTGGAACTGATCACTGTCGAACCATATGTTGGTTCCTCCTCCTGTAACGGTGTAGGTGCTGTCGGGCGCGTTGAACTGAACCGAACCGGTGTGTCCCACCTTTCCAATATCCCCGCTGGCTTCAAACAGACCCAGGTCGGATTCGCTGTTGCATGCTCCCGAGAGCAGGAGAATAACAATCCAAACCAAAGAAATTGTTCGCTTTTTCATGGATGTTTTCATTTCTCTATGTTTTAAATAGTAAGAACTTCCCGGCCTTCCTTGATATAATCCGTAAACTCCTTTCCGATATACAGTACGGTGATACCCAGCTCTTCCAGGTTCCCGGAAACACCATACAGGTCAGCGCATCCCTTGCAGGCCTTCACGGTTACACCGGATTCCATGATCCGTTTAAGATAATCCTGCAGCTCTTCATCCTCTGTAAGCAATTTGGCAGAGGGTCCCCACACAACAAGGGTAATGTCCTCCCACCAGTTATTCCTCATGGCATTAAAGGTATACATAAACACCATTTTTAAAGCTACATCTCTGTCCCCGCTTGTCCAGAGTATGACCAGCTTTTCCGCGGCTGGGACGGATGTGGTTTCGTCAGATTGTGCTGCATTTGCAGATTGTGCCGTTGCATCTGCTATAAACAGCGATGCACCGATAACTGTGACAAATAAAATGTTCCTGATTTTCATGATAAATTCTATTAGGTGTTTGAATATACGAATGCTTCCGCTAAGTAGGAAGAATGGAGTCTATATTAGTTTCAATATAAATAAAAGTGTGTAGTTTGCTAAATTAGTGAATAGACGTATCTTGGCACGAAGATGAGGCTGCAGTCCATCAAATTTAAGCATTCGAAAAGTCATTGACCATCTAGAGACATTATGAAATTACCAAGAACTTACTACAATCCCACCTCACTGGCGGGAACCATTCTTGCTGCCGTCAGCGCGTTGATCATTATCTTCTTCATGATCGCCATGACCTTCTTTGAAGGGGATCAATCGGGAGCCTACGTGGGCATATTCAGCTATATCGTCCTTCCGGTCTTCCTGATCATCGGGCTGATCCTGATTCCCATCGGAATGGCCAGAAGGTCCAGACGTATCAAAAGAGAGGGAGAGGACAGCGTGGTGTCTAAAATTGTCCTGGACCTCAGCAATCAGAGGCACTGGAATGCGGTTGGTCTGTTCATTCTGGGAAGCATCCTTTTTCTTTTGTTAACAGGGATCGGAAGCTACAAGGCCTTTCACTATACTGAATCCAATAAATTCTGTGGTACGCTCTGCCACAGCGTCATGGACCCGGAATATACGGCCTACCAGGAATCGGCCCATTCCAGGGTCACCTGTGTGGAATGTCATGTGGGGGAAGGGGCGAAATGGTATGTACGCAGCAAGCTTTCCGGTCTCTACCAGGTCTATTCGGTCACGTTCCATAAATATCCCACCCCCATTGAAACGCCGATCCATAACCTGCGTCCCGCCCGTGAAACCTGTGAAGAATGCCACTGGCCGGAAAAATTCTATTCGCAGAATCTGCGAACCGAAAAGAACTTCCTGGCCGATTCGGCAAATACGGAATGGGACATCCAGCTTAAAATGAAAATTGGCTCTGAGCATATCGCCCAGGGACTGATGGAGGGGATTCACTGGCATATCAATTCTGATGTGAAGATCGAATACATTTCCTCTTCGGATAAGCGGGAATACCTTCCCTGGGTCCGGTTTGTGAACCGGGCGACAGGTGACACCACGGTTTACCAGGATATTTATGAACCCCTGGACCAGGAGGCCATGGACACCCTGGAGCTTAGAGAAATGGATTGCCTGGATTGTCACAACCGGCCGTCGCACCAGTTCCTGCCCCCGCAGAAATTCACAGATGACCTGATTGCAGCCGGAGTTATTCCGGTGGAACTCCCGGAAGTGAAGTCCCTGGCCATGCAGGTCTTTAATTACAATACCTTCACGGATCGTGATTCAGGTGCGGTGTTGATCAGAGAAAGTGTGGAGGATTTCTACAACACCGGATATCCTGAAATTGTGGATGCACATCCGGAACTGATAGACCGCGCCGTTGAGGGATTCCTGACAGGGTACGACAAGAATTTCTTCCCGAAGATGAAAGCAAACTGGGATGCCTATCCCAATCACATAGGCCACAGTGAATTCAATGGCTGTTTCCGCTGCCATAACGGAAATCATGAAAGCGAGGATGGCTCCGTCATCTCAAGAGACTGCAATTTATGCCATACGATCGTGGGCCAGGGAACGCCTGATGACTTCCAATCCTCCACGGTCGATATGCCGCTTGAATTCAGGCACCCCGTGGACATCGGCGAGGCCTGGAAGGAGATGGCCTGCGCGGACTGCCACAGGTACTTATACTAATTATTACTATATTCGTCAGATTAAAAGTAACGATATGAAAACTTCACAGAACAGAAGAGACTTTATCAGGACTTCAGCAGCAGGCGCAGTGGGGATCATGGCCCTCGGGCCCACGGCTTGTTCATCGGGTGCTGCTGCCGGTATAAAAGGATCAGGGGTAGGACTCATACTCTACACCATCCGGGATGCCATGGACCAGGATACCCCTGGATCCCTGAAAAAAGTAGCGGATCTCGGATACCAGTACCTGGAACTGGCCAATTATGGCGATGGCAAGTTTTACGGATATACGCCTGCCGAATTTAAAAAGATGGTAGACGACCTGGGCATGGTGGTTATCAGCAGCCACACACAGGTGGAAGCAGAAGGCATTACGCTGGAGAACGCCAGGATGATGGCTGATGCACACGCTGAACTGGGTGCTAAGTACTGTATACAGCCCTGGGTGGAGGAACAGGACCGCAATATCGAAACCTATAAGAAAATGATCGGCGACTGGAACGAAGTGGGGCGTATCATGAAGGATGTGGGCATCCAGTTTGGCTACCACAATCACAATTTCGAGTTTGTGAACATCGACGGGATCGTCCCCTATTACGACATTTTCATGCCGGAGATGGATGCGGACCTCATCACCATGGAAATCGACCTTTACTGGGCCACCAAGGCCGGTCAGGATCCCGTGGAAATGTTCAACAAATACCCCGGACGTTTCCAGCTGTTCCACCTGAAGGACATGTATGAAGAGACCCCTCCCTTTTATGAAGTAATAAAGGATGATATTGCCCCTGTGGGTGCAGGTTTGATCGATTTTAAGCGCATCATGGCTGCAAAAGACGTGGCAGGAATGAAATACTTCTTTGTGGAAGATGACAATCAGGGCAATGGGAAACCCTTTGAGGGCATTCAGACCAGTATCGATAACGTCACCACCAATATCCTGGCCTGAGGAGAGCGTTCATTGCAACTGATTTAGAATCTTACAAAAACCCGAAGCCAGTTCTTCGGGTTTTTTGTGCTCACACCTTTCATTTCATCGGACCACCTCGAGCGCATAGGTATATTTTTTAACCATAACATTTCCAAGCTCGGTTGGGATCTCGGCAAGAATATTTATCTGCTCACGGAGCGCCTCTCCGGGCTTCACATAATACTGCAGGAGAGCCCGGTCATTTTTGGTAATCAGGTAGATCCGGCTTATGTCACCATTCTCCTCGTTAAGCTTATAGAATTTTACTCCGCTTCTCCTTTTGGTACAGCTGATTTCCAGGTCCACCCTGTCGCGGGAAGCCAGGTGATCGATCTCCCGGAATTCCACACCGGGATACTCCGTGAGCAGGGTACCATTCCGGTCATACTCCTTCAATCCCGGTAGTACCAGGCCCTGTTCTGATTCAAACTCTGCTGCAAGGCTCCCGTCTCGGTAATACACCTTGGTCAATCCCTGTCTTTTCCCGTTCTCGAAATTGGTATGCTTGAATACCTGGCCGTTGGTGTAATAAAAGATTGCCGGTCCTTGTTTGATCCCGTGCTGAAAACTGTGTTTTGAATAAACCGTCTTGCCATCCTGGTAGTAGGTGATGCGGATGCCATGGACTTTTCCACTTTCATCTACCTGGTTCACACTGGAAATGGTTCCATCGTCCCGTTTCATAAGAACAAGGGTGTCCCTGTTTTCCCGAACAGGGCTTTCGGCCCGGGGAGTAGACCGCTGACAGGAAAAAGCGGTGAGCATCATCAGGATCAGCAGGGCGCCTTTCATGCGAATCGGTGATCTAAAGGCTCATGGTTCCCCAGCCTTCGCGGTATTCCCGCTTCACAAACTGGTTGGCCTGTTCAAAGTTGGTTATCCGCATATTTTCGCCATCCCAAAGGTAATTGATATACCTTCCGGGAAAGATGTATCTCTCCATCTCTCCGTAAACCGGATCCTGCCGCACGATTTTCTCACGGATATTAAAACTCCTCAGTAACAGATTGCCCATCAGGACAGTTTCCGTCAACGGGCCGGCATATCCCTGGAAAGGTGAATCCACCTCTGCATTTCCATACCCTGCAATGCATGCATCGATGAATTGCCAGTAATGCCCGTCCATGCCCCCCTCCACGCGGGGATATTTTTCAGGGACCTGCACCTCTTCATTTCTGCTGAGCGGAAGAAGTATAGGGTTACGGCCACCCCATCCGCACGCGGCCTTTCCCTTGGAACCGATAAACAGGGTCGCTCCTTCATAGTCGAACAATCCGGGCCAGTCGCCCATGATATCATTCATGTTTACACCCGGTTCCAGTTCTGCGGGGCGTTCCGGAGTAATGCCCCCATCCATCCAGTACAGATCCAGCTTCTTTCCTCGTTCCATCTCATAGGTAAACCGGATGGAGCTGGAAACAGGACCGCTTTCCGGATAGATGGCTTCGTCAAAGATCCCCTGATAGGTTGTGCTTGCACTGCAGGAGACTTCCGTGGGATAACCCAGTTTAAGAAGTTTAAACGGAGGTCCCATGATATGGCATCCCATATCTCCAAGAGCCCCGGTACCGAAAGGCCACCATCCTCTCCAGTTAAATGGGACCAGATTATCAATGTATCCCGGATCATGGGCCGTCCCCAGCCAGAGGTCCCAGTGGAGCCCCTTGGGTACGGGAGGACGTCCAGCGGGCCAGGGAATGCCCTGCGGCCAGACGGGCCGGTCGGTCCAGCAATAAACCTTTTCTATCTCCCCCAGCACATCTGCTTCGATCCATTCACGAAGCGTCCGCATTCCATCACAGGAAGCTCCCTGGTCTCCCATCTGGGTCACCACCTTGTACTTTTCCGAGGCTTCGGTAAGAACGCGGGCCTCGTAGATATCATGGGTCAACGGCTTCTGAAGATAGAGGTGCTTGTGCAATTGCATGGCCGCCAATCCCACCACGGCATGGTTGTGATCCGGGATGGCTACTGTTACTGCATCAAAATTCGCAGCTTCTTTCTCAAACATCTCCCTCCAGTCATGATAATACGGAGCTTTGGGGTATTTCTTCCTTCCGGATTCGGCCTGCCTGTCATCCACATCGCAAAGGCAGGATATGACCGCGTTTTTCCTGGGAGTGCTCATGAAATGGGCCAGGTCATAGTCCGCCTCTCCCCCGACCCCTACTGCAGCAATATGCAGGGTATCGCTGGGGACCACGTGTCCGAGGCCGCTGATGGTGTGACTGGGAAGGATGGTGAATGCAGCTGAACCTGCAGCCGTCACTTTAACAAAATCTCTCCTTGAGATTGGATTTGCTTTCATGTCAGTTCGTTTTAATGAAGGGGTTTCACTGCCACTTCTTTGAAATAGACCACATCTTCTTCCCCGTGGTTCTGGAGACCGAAATAGCCGTAATCCGGCCGGGGACCCCTGTATGGCTCGAAATCAAATTTCCGCGGAGGAACCGGATCTCCGTCCGTGTAATCGGTGACTTTCACTCCATTTAAATACACAATGGTATGAGGTCCGTCCAGGGTAATTTCCATGGTGTTCCATTCCGGTCCGGGCTTTCCGGTCTTCGCCAGTGGTTTGGTGAGAGAATAAATCATACCGGTATAGTGGTACTC
>CAYRLP010000180.1:0-6062 GCA_964424935.1 uncultured Bacteroides sp. | reverse complement strand
GGCCAGGTCCGCACCGCGTCCATCCGTATAGCTTTCCACCTGTTTGCGGATATCATCCCTGTCGGGATGGATTCCGGCATCGGCACCCAGTTCCCGGGCCAGCTGAAGTTTATCATTCTCCACATCCACAGCCAGAATGGTGCCGCAACCCCTGTCCCTGAGGACCTGGATCAGAAAGAGCCCGATCATTCCACATCCCACCACCACAGCGGTATCGTTCCATTCAAGCGGGGTCAGGGCCACGGCATGGGCCGCAACTGCCAGAGGCTCCACCAGGGCAGCCTGGGTATAGCTCACCCCTTCCGGAATCCGGTAGAGGATATGCTGGGGCACGTTCACATACTCCGCAAAGGCTCCATGGCGGCGATACGTTCCCGGAGAAACCCCCAGGACCATACGTCCGTCACTCAGGTTGTATAGGCCCTTCCGGGTATACCAGTCATCCAGCCTGTAAATGGTGGAATCAAAGGTCACCCGGTCGCCCACCTTCCAGTTCTTTACCTTTTTTCCGAGCGCATCAATCTCCCCGGCCGCTTCAAGACCCAAGACCAGGGGAGGGATCCGTCGTCCGCTGCTCCCGTCCATCCCATGCACATCCGAACCGCAGATCCCTGCTGCCTTCACCCGGACCAACACCTCGTCATCGGCCACTTCGGGTTTGGGAAATTCTTTATAAACCAGTTTGTTATATGCCTCAAGAACCAGTGCCTTCATTACAGTGCATGCGTGTAATACCCGTAAATATAGGAAATCCTGACGGGATCTATCCGTTTGTTCTTCAACCTGTTTTCGGGGTGATTCATTTGGTATCAAGGCCCGGGATGCATATCTTGATCCACCCAAATCAACCCCGAGTAAAATCATGTACAGACGCCATTTGTTTTATGTGTCTTTTCTGATGTGGGGCCTGTCCGTATTTCCCCAGGACCTTGACTTTACAGCGGTCCGGGCCACTGTGGACTTCTCCAGGACCCTGCAGGACTGGGACGGGTTCGGATTCAATTATGTGGAGACTGCGCATACTCCAGATATGAATACCTTCAGGCAGGAGTACGGCGGATTCAGCCTTCTGGACGAAAGGGAAAAACAGGAAATTGTACACATGGTCTTCGGAGAAGATGGTCTCAAAGTGGGATTGGTGAAAATGTTCCTGGGCTCCCTGCATCAAACGGAACCCGGAGGCCCTTTCAACCATGGGTATACCACCGAGAATATGCGTTACTTCGTCCGTGAGGGACTGAAACTGACCCGAGCCGGAGGCCGCGATCTTACGATTATCACCACCCTCTACGGCCCTCCAGGATATACCACCATGCAAAAAGTACACCGCGGACGCGACCTGGATCCTGCCTTTAAAATGACCGTCGCCGATTACATGGTAGATTGGATCCGGTTTCTGAAAGAGGAGGAGAAATTCCCGGTAAAATACCTTTCCCTTCATAATGAGGGGGAGGACTGGCGGAGGTGGAACCAGGAAGGATATACCGTGGATCCCGGACACGATTACAATATGTTCTGGCCCCCGGAACAGGTGGTTGAATTTGTGAAATTGATGCCCCAAAAATTGCAGGAGGCCGGGTTGGATGATGTGGGCATCACTCCGGGTGAAACCTCAAACTGGTACCGGTTCGGGACCTGGGGGTACGTGGAGGCACTCCTGAAAGATCCCGATGCCCTGGAGAACCTGGCATTGATCACCAGTCACGGGTTTTACAGCGGAGACTATGGACGCTGGTTCGGCGAACATAAAAGTGCGGGCATAGATCGACTCCGGGCCGTTCGTCCCGGACTCCATGCCTGGGTCACCTCTACCAGCTGGAGCAAGATGGATGCACACAATATCAAGGAGATGCATGGAAATATCTATACGTCCAAGGCTAACGCCATCATCCCCTGGGCAGGCATCCAGCGTCCGCCTCACTGGGTGGGAGGAGATCCTAACCCTGGTTCGGCCTTCACCATTAATGAAGATGGAAGTTATCGTGTACGTCCCGGTTACTACTTCTACAAGCAGATCTCCAGGGCGGGACAGCCCGGTATGAAAGTGGCGGAAACCACAGCCATGAATTCGGAAATTGCACTGATCGCTTTTACTTCCAACGGGACAGGGAATCCGGATGCCTTTGTGGTCCTCAACATCAGCAATTCTGACCGCAAAATTGCAATAGCCGTGGAAGGAACCCAATCCACATCCTTTGAGGCATACAGGACCACCAAGTCCCCCGGTTCGGACCTGGACGACATCCAGGAAGCCTACCGGTCCCTGGGTACCTTTCAGCTCAGCGAAGGGAAGCTGGTAATAGATGCCCCGGCAGGCAGTGTCACCACCTTTTATTCAGTCAGGGATTGATATAAAGATGATTTAAGGGAGCCTGTTCCGTTGTCTCCGTGAAGGCCTGTCCGGGGTTTCTTCCGCCTCCACATAATACCCTTCCCGGCTTAGCTTATGATCCAGGTTGGCCAGGCCGTAGACCAGCACGGCGGTAGCGGTGGCTGTCTGTTCCTGGTATTCCGGGATGCTCTTGTTATAGAGGTCCCGCTCGGTATGCCAGATCTCCCCGTACTGAAAATTGTATCCCTTCGGATCGGCGCAGTCGAATCCGATGGTGGGCACCCCCTTTACGGCGAAGGGTCCGCTGTCGGTACCCCAGGGCCGTTCTGGCCTTGGACGGGGTTCCCGCTCTTTCAGCTCCAGGGGAAAATCCGGGTTGATGGTATTGATAACTTCCACGATCTCTTTAAAATCATCCATTTGCGCTGCAGATACCGTTAAGGACACGGGCACGGTGGGTCCCCCGTCACGGTTCACCATATTGGACACCTTGTCCAGGTCCTGCTCATAGCGGGTGACCCAGCTGGTCGATCCGTACAGCCCGAACTCCTCGCCGCTCCAGAGGATCACCAGGATGGTCCGCCTGGGTTTTCCCCCCGCCTCCATGATCAGCCGTGCGGCTTCCATGCTTGGGGTTGCCCCGGATCCGTCATCCACTCCTCCGGTGGCCACATCATAAGCATCCAGGTGGCCGCTTACAATTACATATTCATCCGGAAACTCGGTGCCGGGGATCACCCCGATCACATTATGGTATTTCACGGGCCCCATTTTGAAATGGTTCCGGATATCAAATTCCAGCTGGAAATAGCGGCGCTCCTCCGTCATCTGGTAAATGGTCTTATACTGATGTTCATCCAGCTTGATGTCGGGAACCGATGGAAGTGAATCAAAGGTCATCCGGTCCAGGTTCTTCCGGTCATAAAGCACCCGGATCGGTGTGCTGGCAGACTGGATGATCCCCAGGATCCCGGCATCCACCATCTCCCTGTAAAAGAGGACCGGTTCCTCGTTCAGCGGCAGCAGTTCCTTCTCCGGTTTGCCGGATTCCCTGTTTTCCCTGTTCTCCCTTCTGATCTGGCTGTTCGCTTCCATGGTGGCCGCATTGACCTGTTTGATGGAATCGCGGAGGCTGTCGGCTGCCGGTGAAAAATCTATGGGCCATCCGGAATTCTCCCCACCAATCAGCACCCAGGACCCTTTAAGCGCCCCCTTCATGCGTTCAAACTCGGCTTCGGTCCTGGGTTCGATAAGCACAGGACCACGCTGGACCCCCCTGGTCCCGGAGGTATAGGAAGGGGTGGCAAAATGGAGGACCATTCCCTGCTCACCCAGCAACTTTCCGAACCAGGGTCCACGGTTAAATCCCACGGGAAGCTCCCCGACCTCATCCATAATCACTTCCATACCCCACTCCTCAAACTTACTGGCCGCCCACAGGGCTGCATTTTCAAACGCATCCGAACCGATGAGTCGCCCGCCGAAACGGTTACACAGGATGTCCAGGTGTTGCATGGTCCGGTTATCGGTCCGGCCGATCTCCACAATCCGTTCCATCACCGAATCCGGTTGTGCATGGAGAATACCACATACAAGCATCCCTGCGAGCAGGGAAAAAAGAGCGTGAGATTTCATGAATACAGGGTTTTAGTCAAACTATGAAGAATCAAATATAAGAGATAAAAACTTTTTCAGTAACTTTTAAGGGTTCAATGGGAGATCCGATGCCTGAAAACAAACCCGGAAGGGCCCATCTGAAAATCATCATCGGCACCGCAATCCTTCTTGGTGCTGCGGTGCTGACCGTCCAGTATATTTCACTGGCACGTCAAACCCAGAAGTTAAAGACCGATCTGGCTGAAATCAACAATATCCGTTACGGACTGCTGAATGTGGATGAGTGGAGTGACCAGATTTCAACCATTCTGAGCATTAAAATCCTGCAATTCAAGTTAACTCCGGAGAACAGGGAGAAAGTGATCCACAATGTGGAAAACATCCTTTACCAGCTGCTCGACGAGGTGGAATCCATGATGAAAGCGAGATCCCAGGGCCCCTTATCAGGGATAACGGGCTGGTTTTCAGGGTTTACCATTACACTGGACCCTTTCCGGGACAGTGTCCCCTCCTATGCAAGGCAACTCCTGGATGAACTGAATAAACCGGAAACCAGGGTCTTCCTGCAACAGTTCCTCACAAATAAGCTGGATGCCCTTACAGCCTCCACCTATAACCTGGACCCCATGGACCCGCTTCATGCAATCATGGAACGGTACAACTGCATCGACAAAGAGCTTTGCAGGGACCTGATCCAGGACGAAATCGATTTGAAAAACAAAGCTATTAATTTGCGTGTGTTCGTAATCATGGGGCTCATCGTTCTCCTGTTCCTGACCAACGTAATCACCCGGAAGAAAATCAATGCCGTCCAGGCGACCCTGCTAATCCTGGGAACACTGTGCCTGCTCATTGGAGGCGTCACGCCCCCCATGATCGATCTGGAAGCCAAAATAGACCACCTGATGCTGCAACTGTTGGGTGAAAAGGTCACCTTTCTGGATAACATCATTTTTTTCCAGAGCAAAAGCATTACCAATGTGGTCAGCATCCTTATGGAGGATGGGACCCTGCCCATGATCTTTGTGGGCTGCCTGGTCTTTACCTTCAGTATTATTTTCCCTTCCCTGAAGATTATCAGCTCGCTGTTCTATGCCTACCATAACGATCGCGTGCGGAAAAACCGACTGATCCAGTTTTTTGTCTTCAAATCGGGAAAATGGTCCATGGCCGATGTCATGGTCGTCGCCATTTTCATGGCTTATATCGGCTTCAACGGGATCATCAGCTATCAGCTCGATCAGTTCGAGAGCTCGTCCAACGCGGTAAAAATTTTCACAACCAACGGCACACATCTGCTGAGCGGATTCTATCTCTTCCTGCTCTTTTGCATCTCCAGCCTGTTTCTTTCAGAAATAATCGTAAGAAAAACATGAAAAAGCTTCACCTGTTACCTTAATTCCTTCTGGTGCTGTTCTTCACGGGCAGCACCCTCGGGGCCCAGACATCCCTGGACCAACTGGCAACCATCAAGCAGGGCGTAAAAAGCAAACGGATCAGCAGCTTCGACCGTTCGGGCGGAAACAACGACCGGTTTGAAAATATTGCCCCGGGAGAGAAACGCACCATCGCAGAAATGGAGGGAGCAGGAACCATCGACCACATCTGGATCACCATCAGTCCGGAAGCCCCCGAACTGAACCGGTCCGATATCATTCTCCGGATGTACTGGGATGGAAACCCTTTCCCATCGGTGGAATCTCCCATCGGACCCTTTTTCGGGCAGGGATGGGATGAGACCTATCCCTGGACTTCTCTTCCCCTGGCAGCTTCCCCGGTGAAGGGTAACGCGCTGGTTTCCTATTTCAAGATGCCCTTTGCCTTAGGGGCCAGAATCGAGATTGAAAACCAGGCGGATATACCGATCAGGGCCTTTTATTTCTACGTTGACTATCTGGAACAGGAGCAGCCCGCTGAGGACCTGGCCTATTTCCATGCCTGGTACAACCACCAGGTAACCGAGGCTGCACCCGAGGGCGAGAATGAATGGGGACTGCTTTCAAACGAAGTGGGGAAAAACCCGCTGGGAGAACGCAATTACATGATTATGGAAACAACGGGGAAAGGACATTATGTGGGAGTCAATTATTATGTCAACTCCCCTACTCCCGTC
>CAYRLP010000179.1:0-6081 GCA_964424935.1 uncultured Bacteroides sp. | reverse complement strand
TTCCATGGTCGTAACCCAGTACATGCCCGAGTTCCCCTGCAAACCCGTCATGGCCGTAAATAATGTCTCCATTGACGACCAGGCCGCTACCCAGCCCGGTGCCCAGGGTGATCATGACGAAATTTTTCAGATCTCTGGCATTCCCGAACAACATTTCACCCAGGGCGGCAGCATTGGCGTCGTTGGTAACCAGGATCGGAAGATGAAACTGGGTCTCCATCAGTTTCACGAACTCGATCTTCCCTTTCCAGGCCAGGTTGGGCGCATTCTCAATGGTACCTTTATAATAATTGCCATTGGGGGCCCCCACGCCGATACCCAGCAAGTGAAAAGGGGTCTTGATCTGTTCCAGGCTTTTCATCACATGTGCATGCAGGGCGTCTATAAATTTTTCGATGGTATCGTAACCCCGTGTGCTGATTTCATCTTCAAAATGAATCGATCCGCTGCGATCGACCAACCCGATTTTGGTAAATGTACCTCCGATATCTATTCCCAGAACAACTTCCAATGCCATATTATGTGTGGATTGATTATAGGACGTAAAAGTAATAATTTTCGTCTGATTTGGTTAAATTAGCAGAGATATCTAAAATGGAAACCATGACCAATTTCATAGTTCCCATTGATTTTTCGGTGGATTCACTGAAAGGTCTGAAATGGGCCATCCTGTTTTCCCAGAAGAAAACCATCAATATCCAGATGGTTTATGTATTGACCAACAGTTCCAATTTTCAACCTCACGTGGTGGAACAGGAACACGAATATGCGGAAGCTCAGTTTAACAAGCTTGTCAAGGAATATAGCCCCCAGCTCGGGAATCAATCCAGATTAAGGTATATCATCAAAAAGGGCAGAGTGTACCGGGAAGTGGTGAACCAGGCGAACTCTTACAAGAATGCGGTGGTTTCTACCTCCACTCACGGAGCATCGGGCTTTGAAGAGCTTTTTATCGGGAGCAATGCCCTTAAAATCATGGCAGCTACTGAACAACCCGTTTTTACGCTTCGCACTGTCATCCCGGATCAGATTAAGAAAATTGTGGTTCCCATCAAACTGCTTCTGAATACCCGTCAGAAAGCACCGGTCGTGGCGGAACTGGCCCACCTGTTCGGTGCAGAGCTGCATGTGATAAGTATCTCGACCAGAAAAAATAAACGGGACCTGGCCAGACTGGAGTCCTACTCCTCACAGGTAATCAATTATTTTAAGGCCAAGGAATTAAAGACGGTTCACAAAGCATTGATAGGTGAAAGTCTGCCGACCCTGACCTGTAACTATGCCGAAGCGGTGGACGCCGACATGATCACCATCATGTCCAGCGCCATAGATAAGTGGGATGTATTTCTGGGAAGTTATGCGCAACAGATGGTGAGAAGTGCACCGGTACCCTTGCTCAGCATTACCCCGAAGGAAAAGCAGATTCCTGCCGGATTCATTACGTTTGGAGGGGATAAACCATAGCCAAGCAAAAAACACATATTGAAAACTATGCGGAGGCACAGTTAAGGGCCATGATGGATTCCTTGCCCTTTGCCGCCTGGATCAAGGACAAGGAAGGGAGATTCAGTCAGGTGAACGAACTGTTTTTAACCTCTGTGGGCAAGGAGCGGTCACAGGTCATCGGCAGGGGTGACCAGGAGGTATTTGACCAGGAAGAAGCCAAACGGATCGAGAAGGGAACCCGGGAAGTTCAGCAAAGCGGCAAAATCAGCGAATCCACGTTTTCCAAAAAAAAGAGGATTATCCGCACGGTTCATTTCCCGGTACGGGATGAACAGGGGACCGTTACTGGCACCGGAGGATACCGGGAGGACGTTACCAACCTGTCGGATTCTCTTCAGACCCTGCACCGGGACCGTGAAACACTTGAAGTACTCCTGGATTCCATGCCATTCTGCATTTTCTTTACGGACAGGCAACACCGCTATGTCCGGGTGAACCGCATGATGGCAAACCTGCTTCGGGTTTCAGGGCCGGAACAGGCCATTGGAAAGACCAATCAGGAATTTTTCACCAAACGTGTGGCTAGAAAAATGATTGAAGAGGACCGGAACATTCTGGAAACAGGCAACCCCCTTGTCAACAAGATAGTCTATCTTGAGGATGAAGGTCTGGAAGGATTCTGGGTGGAGAAAAACAAGATCCCGATCCGGGATGAACGGGGGGTGATCACCATGATCATGGGGATATTCAAGGATGTTTCGGACCTGATGCAAATTGAAAACGAACTCAAGGAAGCCAAGGAACATGCTGAAGAATCCGACCGCTTGAAAACCTCATTTCTGGCCAATATGTCACACGAAATCCGGACTCCCATGAATGGCATTATCGGGTTTGCCAATCTTCTGCGGGATCCCGACCTTCCGGAGGAGAAAAGGGAGCTCTTCCTCAAGCACATCGATCACTCCTCCAATCAACTGTTGAACATCATCGATGACATCATTGATATTTCCAAGATCGAATCCGGGCAGCTGAAAATTTCCAACAAGCCTGTGCGCATCAATGAGATCCTCGATGAGATTTATTCCTCTTTCTTTCACCGCATCCGCGGGGACGCTCCCGGACAGAAACTGGTGGATTTCAAACTGAAAAAGGGAAATAATTCCAATGATTTCACCATTGTAACCGATGATTTCCGATTGAGTCAGATCTTCAACAACCTGATCGGGAATGCCATAAAGTTCACAAAAGAAGGACATATCACTTTTGGATATTCCATAAAGGATCACCGCCATGTGGAGTTTTTCGTAAGCGACAGCGGCATAGGGATCCCCCATAACAAGATCCGGATCATTTTTGACCGGTTCGGGCAGGTGAATCAGGAAAGATCCCTGCAGCCTACAGGAACCGGACTCGGTTTGCCTATCTCCAAGAGTCTGGTCGATTTAATGGGAGGTGAAATGTGGGTGGAATCGGAAGTAGGTAAAGGAACGACCTTCTTTTTTACCCTTCCGCTGGTTGTCAAGGAACCGCTGGAAGAAGCCAGGGCTATGATATCCAATAAAACCTACAACTGGCAGAACAAACAGATTCTGGTAGCTGAAGATGAAGAATTAAACTGGTTCTTCGTGAGAGAAATGCTGAAACAGACCGGGGCGACTGTCCACCGGGCCCGGAACGGTCACGAGGTGGTCACCCTGGCCCGTGAGCTCACTCCTGACGCCATCCTGATGGATATTAAAATGCCTGAAATGAGCGGGATAGAAGCTGCCAGGCGAATCCGGGAATTTAACAATCGTGTTCCCATTATCGCGCAAACGGCTTTTGTGATGGCAGAGGAGAAGGAGGAAAGCTACCAGGCAGGATGCAATCATTTTGTGACCAAACCCCTGGATCGAACAACCATCATGGAACTGATCGACAGCTATTTCAAATGAGAAGGGCCGTCGTAATCGTGGCTGCAGGATCGGGCCGTAGAATGGGGGATAAGCTGCCGAAACAGTTTCTGCAGATTCAGGGAAAGCCCATCCTTATCCACACCCTGGAAAAATTCCGGTATTTTGATCCCGAAATGGAAATCGTCATGGTTCTGGCTCCGGCACACAGAAAATGGTGGGAAGAGCTGGCAGGATCTTATGAAGTAAGCGTGGGGATAACGCTTGCCGAAGGGGGGACCACCCGCTATGATTCTGTAAAAAACGGGTTGAAGCACATAGGGCCGGAAACGCTTGTGGGTATTCATGATGCAGTGAGGCCACTTGTAAGCCGGGGCACACTGCAGCGCAGCTACGATGCAGCACTTCACGAGGGTAGCGGTATCCCGGTTATTGAGATGGATGAGTCGGTACGGATGCTTGACAGCGGGGACGAGTCTGTACATATGGACCGTTCCAGGTTACGTGTCGTGCAGACTCCCCAGGTATTCAGGTCAGACCGGATCAAACAGGCCTATCTGCAACCATATAATGCGGCTTTTACCGATGATGCTTCGGTATATGAATCGGCCTTTGGAGCAGTCACCCTGGTGGAAGGGAACAGGGAAAATATCAAGATTACCACACCCCAGGATCTGCAGTTGGCCTCCCTGCTTATGGATGCTCTTGAGTGATTTCCCCGCCCAGGCTGGTTTTGAAAACTTTCTTTTCCGGGTTGCCCCTGTAACCCACAAAAGCTTTGCTGGTCGCCTGGACGTCCATAAACCCGGAACAGTTTACTTTAACCTGGGCACCCGTGGTTGCTTTGATCCAGGTATTTACGGCTTCAAGTTCATAACCCAGGTAATTCCCAACCGTATTCGCCTGAATCATCTGATTCCCCGTGGTACCGCTAAGGATCATATCGGATCCCTGAAATACCCGGACATTTAAGGAATCAACGCGAATGGAGAATTCTGCCTTACCACCGGTATCTGTTTTCAGAGACAGGGTCCTCGCTTTGACCGTATCCGCCGACTGAACAACAGCTCCCCGGGTAATCTCAAGATCATGAAGGCTGGTGTAATGGAGTTTCACCGGGATGGCCGGGGCCTGTTTCAGCTCTGTTCGGGTCCTCAGGATCAGTACCCCGTCACTCCAGGTGATGTGCAGTTCTTCAGGCACGGTATCCGATTCGAACTGCAGGAACATCCTGTCAGCGGCAACCAGTTCCAGGTGTACATTGCCGGATACCTTTACCTGCTTCACCGGGCTTTCAACTGGAAAGTTGTAGGATTGTGCAGAGCCGGGCCAAAGGATGAACCAGAGCAGGAAACATGTCATTATAGCTTTCATATATCTCATCTATACGCTTATAACGGGCATTTTGTATAGAAAAGTACGTTTAAATAATTTATTACCTTGCAGCCTTCCAGCATGGGGCAAATGGAAAAGGCAATTAAAATGCTCGTGATTTGTTTTCTGCTGTGTCATGCAACAGAAGCTGCATCTCAGGATTCCCTGGTGATTGCCGACGACAAGCTGTTCATTCACGACATTCTGATCAAAGGAAATAATGTTACCCATGAATCGGTGATTCTCAGAGAATTGGTCTTTTCCACAGGGGATACAGTTCCAAAAATGCAGCTGATTCCTTCGTTGCAAAGAAGCCGGGAGAACCTGCTTAATCTGCAGATCTTTAATTTTGTGTATCTGAATGTAGATCACCTGGGAGACAACCGGATTGATGTGATTATTGAAGTTACGGAACGCTGGTACATCTGGCCGGTTCCGATCCTGGAGTATGCTGACCGGAATTTCAACACCTTTATCGAGAACCGGGACTGGGATAAGATCAATTATGGAGCCTGGTTAAGATGGAACAATTTCAGGGGAAGGAACGAATTGCTTACCGGCAAGATCCGGCTGGGATACGTGAAAGAGTATGCCCTGGCCTATACGAAGCCAAATATGGGGAAAAGGCAGACCCACGGGATCTCCGCGAGTTTTAATATTACTAACAGAAACGAGGTCAATGTGGCCACGGTAAACAACCAGCCACTGGAATACCAGCCAAAGGATATTCCGGCCTATACCCGGATCAATACCTCCCTGCACTATACCTACCGGAGAAAATACTATACCACACATTCGCTCCGCCTGGAATACTATGATTACAGGGTATCCGATTCGGTGGCTGTTGTCAATCCCAACTATCTGGGAGACGGCCGGACAAAATCGAACTACTTCATGCTTTCCTATGTGTTCAATTATGATGTCAGGGATTCGAAAGTATACCCCCTGGAAGGCTTGAATCTTAAACTGAGGGCGGAACAGATCGGGCTTGGACTCATCAAGGATTTTAAAACTCCTTCCTTCCGCATCACCGGGATCCTGATCTACCACCAGAAATTTGCCAACCGGCTCTATTTTTACAATGCAACCAAAGCCAGGTATTCTTCGGAAAAGATCCTGCCTCACTTTCTGAATGAAGCCCTGGGATATCAAGCATTTATGAGTGCTTATGAACCCTATGTGATCGATGGATCAGATTATGTGATTACAAAATATAATGTGAAATTCCAGGTTGTGAAACCAAGTACCTACACCATCCCCTTCATCCGGATGACGCAATTCAATAAGATCCATTATGCCGTGTATTTTAATGTGTTTGCCGATGCGGGCTATGTAAACAATGATTTCCCCAACCCAACCAATACCATGG
>CAYRLP010000178.1:1996-6092 GCA_964424935.1 uncultured Bacteroides sp. | reverse complement strand
TTTCTGGCCCGCTCCGCAACCTCAAGAAGGACATCAAAACCGGAAGAGTCGATAAAGCGAATGTCTTCCAGGTTAAAAATCACGAAATTCCCCGGTTCCTCCACCAGCTCAATAAGCTGTTGCTTCACCAGGTCCGAAAACAGGGTATTCAGCTTGTTCACCTGGAACAGCTCCACCCGGTATTGATTTTCCTCTTTAGCAATCTTTAACATGTGTCCTTCACAGTTTGCAGCACCCAAAAATCAAAAGTTTCAAAGTTATAGACAAATATTCGTGAATTACAACAGGATGTTCAGAATTTTTCAATAATTCCCAACCCAAAAAGGGCAAAATCATACTTTACCGGATCCTCCGGATCAAAGGAACGTAATACTTCATCCAGTTCAATAACAGCTTTCGCATCGTTTTGCTGTCTCTTCAGCAAACCCAGTTTTCTTGCAACGTTGCCTGTATGAACATCCAGGGGGCATGAAAGAGATGAAGGGTGTATTTCTTTCCATAATCCAAAATCCACCCCCGCCCGGTCCTTGCGTACCATCCACCTTAAAAACATATTCACTCTCTTGGCTGCCGAACCTTTCATGGGATCAGGAAGGTGTTTCCGGGCCCGTAAGGGATGCGGCAGGGAAAAAAACTCCTGCTTCAGCCGGTGTATGGCCGGTTGCAGGGAGGCGGGCGTCTGATGCCGGTTGAATATCCCTTCGAGGCCGTTTTTCTCCAGATAAAGATTTTTCAAGGCCTGCAGGAAATATTTGAAATCTGTGGCATGAAAGGTCCGGTGGACGGCTCCTTCCAGTCTTTCAAGATGCTCGGTCCGGTGGTGGATGACAAAATCGTATGGAGAATGGCCCATTACATCCATTATGTTAAGGGCACTCTTAATAATGGCGGACCGGTTTCCCCAGGATATGACGGCTGTTAAAAAACCGGAGATTTCAATATCCTCCTTCTCCGTGTACATATGGGGAATCTGCACCGGATCACTCTCCAGGAATCCGGGGTGGTTGTACTGCACTGCTTTTTCATTCAGGAAGTCCCTCAACTCGTCCCGGTCCAGGTCCATGCTTTTTTCAGTCAAATGCCCCGGGGTACCACCTTTGTGCATTGCTGTAAAAGATCTTCCGGAGGATCTTTTCATCCAGGTCCAGTCCCCTGAAACTGTTGTCCACGTTGTCTGAGTTCATGAGACTGTCAGTGGCAAAGTAGGCCCAGTCGGACCGCCACTCCTTACCGGTCTCTTTTCTGCGTGCTTCAAAATTATCCCCTGAGACCCCCAGGTCGGTGGCATAGAGGATCCTGTCCTGGTACTTCTCCAGGAAATTGCGGACCTTTTCACGCTCCTGGACCTGAAAATGGCAGACCCTTGCCGCCAGGTCCACGGCAAAGTTGGGATATCGGTTAAGCCGTTCGGCCAGCACATCCACATCCCATTCCAGGCTTCCCAGGTGTGCCCCCACCATGTTCAGATCCGGGTAAGCGGCCAGCACATGGTCCCTGGATTCCATCAACCGTTCATGCGAGGGATAATCCGGATGCAGGTACATATGGTATTGCGGATTGTTCCGGAAATAGCTTTTGTCGTTGTTTACGGTCATGGAATCGATGGGAAGCCAGCAGTTCCTGGGCTCTCCGATATGAGTCAGCAAGGTAAGCCCGCTGGCCTGCATAAACTCCAGAACGGGTGCAAACCGGGGATCATCCAGTAGAATAAATTGTCCCAGACTGTCCCGAAAGGTCATCCCGATGTCTTTCCAGATCTTAAATCCCGAGGCACCCCTGTCCAGGTCCTCCTGCAGTTTCCGGATCACCTCCTCTGCCCAGCCGGGCTCTTCAAAATGCTCCATGGAGAAGGTTGCCAGCCAGGAAATGTCGTCCGGGTAGCGCTCCTTCATGTTTACGGCAAACTCCCGTTGCTGGTCAATGTACTCCTGACTGGCCGAACGAGTGTTTATGGTCAGCAGCTTAAACCCTTCCGTGCGGGCATACTCCATGATGGCCGGGTCCGCTGTCCGGATGTGCACATGGGCATCTATTTTGGTCATCCGGTCATACAGTTCTGACTTGTTCGCCGTGCAGGCGGCCAGAAGCAAAGGGATTCCAAGGAGCGAAATCAAGATTTTTCTGTTCATCATTTGTATCGTTTAGCGTGCCTAAATCCGGATATAGATCTTCTTCTTGTTCAACCAGTAGCAAATGTACCACAGTAAGAAAAGTACGATCGCACTGGTCAGGATGGATGCGGTCAACTCCCCAATCCAGCTGAAAAGCGCATGTGTAAAGGGATGTATGATGGTTTCCAGGAATTCTGCGCCTCCCACATGGGCAAACAGGTAAATAAACAGGGGATTCAGTCCCACTAGCCGGAAGAACAGGGACCATTTCTGCCGTTTCCGCATATCTATCAGCCAGTAGGAAAATGCCAGGGTCAGCAAAGCCCATCCCCCGCTTACGATCACAAAGGAGGAGGTGCTGATCCGTTTGATGATGGGGGTCAGCGGATTCAGGGCGTATCCGGCTACCACTCCGATGACTCCGGCAATCACCAGGATCTTTAACTTTTGATTTGCACTCCTCTTGCTCATTAGCAACTGGCCGGCGAGAACCCCCCAGATTGTATGAGCCGTGGTGGGGATGGCGTTAAAGGAAACCCAGTGCCCGCGCAGATCGGCTCCCCCGTACTGCAGGTCCAGCCAGGTTCCGAAATTTTCATTGGCTACGAAGGGATGGTTGAAACCTTCCACCGGAAAAGTCCGGTAAATCACCTCTGTAACAGCAAGCAGCAGGAAGGAGACGATGATTTGCCATTTCGCTGATTTGTTCATGAGCAGGAATGCCACGATATAGGTCACTGCCAGCTGTGCCAGGACATTCTGGAACCTCAGTTCGATCCTTCCGGGGCCGATGCAGTAAAGCGCCCAGCCGAAAAACAAAAGCAGAAAGGAGCGCTGAATCGCATGCCGGGTGATCTGTGCCCGGGTTTGTCCCCGCCTCTTTCGATTGGCCACCGAGTAGGGGATGGCCACACCAACGATGAACATGAAATAGGGCTGTATCAGATCCCAGAACCGAAGCCCGTTCCAAGGATGATGGTGAAATTGTTCTGCGAACCGGTAAATAAATGTGCCTTCGAGGGAAGGATCATACATGTAAGAGAAAAGGTGTGTAAATTCGGCAATCAGTAAAAACATGGTTGCCCCCCGGAAGAAATCAAGGGATAATAGTCGTTCCGGGACGGAGGAAGTTTGTTGCGTACTCATATCGGCTTAAAAATAGAGTGTAGCTTCGTTTAATACAAACGATTTTCCAATATATAATCCAGCATTACTTCATAAAGATTCAGCTGGATATCCAGGATGTCCCCGTAGCTGACCCTTGGTTCGGGTTCATCTGCGGTTACCGTCCCGTGGCTGCACTCAAAGGTAAATGCCATGGTTCCGCTCACCTGATGCAGGGCACTGATCAGATTGAAGGAGGCAGAAGGTGGAAAATTCTTATCTTCCACTGCGGGTCCGGAGATCCAGTCATCCGGGATACTGGGAAGTCCGGCTTCTGCATACCGCTGATTCAGCTTTCTGGTCAGGGTGTCGATACGACATTTCATAAACCAGGGCTCATAATTAGCGGGCAGGATCCTGGAAACCTGGTGGTGGGAATGAAGCGACACCGTCATATCAGGAGCTTCCGTGCGGGCAATGTCCATAATGGCTCTGGTTTCGGCGGCCATGGGCCTGAAAAAATCATCATGCATCATATTAATCCCCTCATCGTTGAAATAAGCCCCCAGGATTCCCACATCCCCTTTCATGGGATGCACCGACTTGGCCTGCGGCCAACCCCAGGAGGATCCGTCCTTCCGGGTCCCCTGCCCGTATTTGGTCATGACCTCCACGGGAAGACCCATAAAACTGTCGTAGGGACATCTCCTCCGGCCGTCCGGATTTCCGCAGGGCACGATGACGATTCTGCATTTACCCAGCTTATCCGTAAGGGAGGGCCACACCTTTCCCCGAAGGTCCTGTCCGGTTTCCGCCACCTGAATCAGGTTCAGTAAGCCTCATATACACATAACACAGCCCACCACACTCCACGTCATATC
>CAYRLP010000178.1:0-1986 GCA_964424935.1 uncultured Bacteroides sp. | reverse complement strand
CTTCCACCTCCTGTCCGTGAACCGGACCCAGGAAAAAGATAACCGGTCTGGTTCGGCCGGCTCTGTCCGCATAGTACTTCGGGTCCCCCGCAGCCACTGCTGAGTTATAATTGGCCCGGGTATGAGGATCCTCCCGTTTTCCGTACTTGACTGCATACACGGGCAATCCTCCCGGCGAGCGGGCTATGATCTCCACTTCCCCCTTCCTAACACCTGTCACCTGCTTCTCCAGGTCCGGTAGGGTCGAAACAAAAAATCCGGGAATGTCAGCAGGATTGGGCGGATCGCCCGGATCAATGGGCACCTGGGCCGGGGAAGGCCTGTCAAGAGCTAAAATGAAAACAAACAGTCCGAGGACCCGTATGATTCCGGATAGGAGCGGACTAGCCATCCTGCTTCAGATTCACGATCAGGTTCAGTTCATTCAGCTGCTCAAGGGAAATGGTTGAAGGGGTATCTATCATCACATCCCGTCCCGCATTGTTTTTAGGGAAGGCGATCACATCCCGTATGGATTCGATACCGGCAAAAAGGGCCACCCAGCGGTCAAATCCAAAGGCGATACCTCCGTGTGGCGGTGCCCCGTAACGGAAAGCACTCATCAGAAAACCGAATTGTTTTTTTGCCTCCTCCTTGGTAAATCCCAGGTTATCGAACATGAGCTGCTGCAGATCCTCATTATGGATCCGGATGGATCCTCCACCGATCTCCACCCCATTGATGACCAGGTCATAAGCCTTGGCACGTACCTTGCCCGGATCGGTCCGGAACAGTTCCAGGTCCTCTTCGTAAGGGCTGGTGAAGGGATGGTGCATTGCATGAAAACGTCCGGTCTCCTCGTCCCATTCAAGCAGCGGAAAATCCACAACCCATAAGGGCTTGAACACATTCGGATCTCGCAGTTCCAGGCGATCCCCCATCTCAAGCCTGAGTTCGCTCAGGGCCTTTAAGGTAAGTTCCCGTTCACCGGCCAGGACTAAGATCAGGTCGCCGGGTCGGGCATCAAAAAGGGAAGCCCATTCTTTCAGAGCGGTTTGATCGTAGAACTTATCTGCTGTGGATTTCAGTGTTCCGTCCTCCTCGTATTTCATGTAGACCAGTCCTTTCATGCCCAGCTGGGGCCTCTTGACCCAGTCGGTGAGTTCATCCAGCTGTTTGCGGCTGTAACCGGCACATCCGGCGGTACAGATCCCTCCAATATACTCCGTCGAATCGAATACCTGGAATCCCTTCCCTTTAACCAGGTCCGTCAGCTCCTTGATCTCCATCCCGAAACGGATATCGGGCTTATCGTTTCCAAAGCGCCGCATGGCTTCCTGATACGGCATTTTGGGAAAGGCTTCCTGAATATCAATCCCCTTGATGGAATGGAAAAGATGCTTGGCCAGTCCCTCGAAGGCCGCCAGCAGGTCGTCACGCTCCACAAAGGACATTTCACAGTCAATCTGAGTAAATTCCGGTTGCCGGTCGGCTCGAAGGTCCTCGTCCCTGAAACACTTGACAATCTGGAAATACTTGTCAAATCCGGCCACCATCAACAATTGTTTAAAGGTCTGCGGTGACTGCGGAAGTGCGTAGAACTCACCGGGATTCATCCTGGAGGGCACCACAAAGTCCCGGGCTCCTTCCGGGGTCGATTTAATCAAAACGGGTGTTTCCACCTCCAGGAATCCCTGTTCACTCATATATTTCCGGACCTCAATAGCCATCCGGTGCCGGAGTTCAAGGTTTTTCCGTACCACGGAACGGCGCAGATCCAGGTAGCGGTATTTCATCCGGAGATCATCTCCCCCGTCGGTCTTCTCTTCTATGGTGAAAGGAGGTGTCACGGAACCATTCAGGATATCCAGCTTCTCGACCAGGATCTCGATCTCTCCGGTAGGAATCTGCAGATTTTTGTTGCTTCGCTCCGCCACCTTCCCCTTGGCCTGGATCACATATTCCCTGCCCAGCTTGCGCGCCTGCTTACATAATCCTGAATCGGTT
>CAYRLP010000177.1:2897-6132 GCA_964424935.1 uncultured Bacteroides sp. | reverse complement strand
CCGACAGTTGTAGTATCCCCTGTAATTGACCCTCGTAACCTTATCGAAATCCTTCTCTGTGAGCTCCTCCACAGAGCCGGCCCGCAATACCCCTGCATTGCTGATCATGACATCCAGCCCGCTGAATTCCAGCACGGTTTCAAACACAGCCTGCTCCATGGATTCCAGGCTGCTTACGTCGGTTTTAATGTACCGGGCCCGGTTGGAAGTCCGGTGTGCATTCAGTTCGGAAGCCAGATGGGAACCCGCTTGCTCATTGATATCCATGATCACTATGTTGGAACCCTCTGAAAAGAGCTGCCTGGCAATGCCCTCTCCAAACCCCATGGCTCCACCTGTAATGGCCACGACCTTATTGTAAAGGGGCCTGCGAAACTGTGGCGGGGCCACTGGTTCGGGCAGGTCGGCTCCCCTGCTCTCCCGGCGCACGGTTGCCAGTTTCTGCTCCACCTTCGATTGATTGGAGGAAAGACCCAGCAATCCCACTCCTTCAATGAACAGGTACTCCCCGATCTCCGTCTTGTTCTTTTCGATGTGACGCAGAACCTCACCGGTATCTCCCGTGAAAAAGCTTAGGTTGCGTCCGAGGCGGCGGGCGATTTCATCGGGATCGCTTTCCTTAAGCTGTTCCGGCATCACCAGGCTCCCGCTTTTCAGGGAACGTTCAGAGAGGATCATACGAATGGCGGGAACCAGTTCCAGTATCTTCTTTTTTTGCGGATCCATGGGATTTGCTTATTGGTTAACGGTTGTAAAATAGTAGTTTAAAACCGCGTGTCCCAATTGCTCCATCTCTTCCCGGCTCTCCCCCGGGTATCCGGGTCCCTCTTTCACCACGCGGTACTGGTGAGCGGCCAGGTAGGCCGCCCCGTCGAAGGAGATCTGCATCAGGGTGTCATCCAGGGGCACCCCGTATTTGCACTGTACGGTAAGAGGAGACAGGACCGATGTGTTGTGTTCGGTGCCAAAGGATACTACGAAACCATGTTCATAGAAATACCCGGCATATTCCTTCAGCACCTCTATCCGGTTCCGCATGGGGATCAGCTCCACCGAAGTAAAACCCCGTTCCCTAAGCTGGCTCAGCAATTGTTCCCTGTTCTGTTCAAACTCCGTCATGGCTCCCCCGGTCCCATCCAGCAGCATCGGGTAAGTGGGAATGCCTCCGGCATCCCGTATGATTCCGGTGATCTCATCCAGATTCATAAAGGCCTTCTCATCCTCTGGAACGAAGGCCGGGGCTCCGGATTTAAGCAGGCGGGCCCGCAACTCCTCCTCAATTCCGGCTTTATCCTCTACCTTCTTTTCCGAGGGTCTGCCCCCGTATACCTGTTCCAGAAGTCTGGTGAGGTCCGTTTCATGCGGGGCCGCTTTTTCCAGCTTCAGCCGTAATGCCTTGGCCACATGTCTTTCACGCAACAGGTTCACGGCATGCTCCCGGAAGATCTCGCCCACGGAGAGGGAGATGCCCGTCTGATGATATTCCAGCCACCGGTTCAGCAGGTCAACCATTTTGCCAACCTGACGGTTGCTCTCCAGAACCACTCCTTCCAGTTTCTTCTTTTGTCCGGGAGGAAGGATGGAGGGAAAGGCCAGTCCCTTTCCACTGATATAGGTCCGGCCCGGATTGCCCGGATCGTTCACCCGGAGCCCGGCCTCCTGATCCTCCCTACCTATTCCGATCAATTCGATGTTCAGCAAGGGGAAAAGTCCCCGGGAACGGCACTGTGCAATAAATTCCTCGTAGCCGTCAGTTACATAGAAATCATTGATACCCAATATCTTAATACCCTCTTTCTCCGCCAGGCTCACCGCCTCCGCCACACTCTGGAAGGCACTGAAGGAATAAGGGGTATGGATGTGGTTATTGACTTTTAACGGGGACCGGAACACAGGGGTGGCATGCTTTTCCAGTAGCATGGTCCGATCGGGAAACTGATTCAGAAAGCTCATGGTTCCATCAGGTTTAAACCCCCAGCCTGCTGCGGCGCAACTGCTCACCCGTAGTGAAGTTCTGGGAAGTCACATGGTCCTTTAAAGGCAGGATCTTCTCATGAATGGCATCCAGGATCCAGGAAGCCTGTGGGAAGAAATAATCCTCCAGTTCATAGGCAGGGATGATCCAGTTTCGTGAACCAACCACCACCGGCGGTGCATCCAGGTCATCAAAACCCAGCTCCGTGATGTTCTGGGCCAGATCCTTCAGGTAGGACCCCCTTTCACTGGCATCGCTGACCAGGACGATCCGCCCGGTCTTTTTCAGGGATTCCAGAACCAGCTGGTAATTGAAGGGAACCAGGGAACGGGCATCTATAATCTCCGCCGATATCCCGTACTGCTCCTGAAGACGGTCCGCAGCTTCCAGGACGCGGTAAAGGGTCGCTCCAATGGTCAGGATGGTCACATCCTCCCCGGAACGCTTGATATCCGGCTCCCCAATGGGTACTTCGTAATACCCTTCGGGAACCCCTCCATGATGAAACTGCTCCCCGATCCCGTAAAGCCGCTGACTTTCAAAATAGACCACCGGATCCGTCCCCTGCAGTGCCGCATTCATCAGCCCTTTGGCGTCATAGGGGGTAGCGGGGAACACCACCTTGATACCGGGAATATGAGCCACCAGCGAGGACCAGTCCTGCGAATGCTGGGCCCCGTATTTGGATCCCACGGAAACCCGCAGAACCACTGGCATCTTTATCAGGTTCCCGCTCATGGCCTGCCATTTGGGCAGCTGGTTGAACACTTCATCACCCGAGCGCCCCAGGAAGTCGCAATACATGATTTCCGGAATCACCCGGCCCCCGCACATGCCATAACCAATGGCCGTCCCCACAATGGCGCCCTCCGAGATCGGAGCATTAAACAGGCGGTGATAGGGCAGTGCCTCGGTAAGCCCGCGGTAAACAGCAAATGCTCCCCCCCAGTCCCGGTTCTCCTCTCCGTAGGCTACCAGGGTCGGATCCTTGTAAAACCGGTCTATGATGGCTTCAAAGATTCCGTCCCTGAACTGATACTGTTTCATGGCCGAATGGGGTTTCCCCTCCTTATCGAAGGCAAAGCGCTCCTTCCTGGCTATCTGAGTCACCCGGGGATTCTCCTCCAGGGGATGGTTCACCTCGGGGATCCCCTCCTCCATCCGGTCCGCCGACTGATTGGAAAACATCATTTCACCGATGAGGCCTGGATTGGAGACCAGATCCATTCGCGGTGATATGCGGTCATCAATGGACCGTTT
>CAYRLP010000177.1:0-2887 GCA_964424935.1 uncultured Bacteroides sp. | reverse complement strand
ATCTGATCCAGAAGCGATGCATCGGCCACCCCGGCATCCTTTAAAGCTTCACCGTAAGAAACAATGGAATCCACAGATTCCCATGCTTCGATCTCCTCTTTGGAACGATAGGAGGAGGAATCTGAAGGAGAGTGCCCGCTGAACCGGTAGGTAAGCACATCCAGGAAGACCGGTCCTTTTTTCTCCTGGAGAATTTTCATTTTTCGTTCGTAGGCATCGATGACCGCCAGGGGATTGTATCCGTCCACCCGTTCAGCATGCAGATTCTCGGCATTCAGGGCGGCCCCTACCCGGGCAGCAACGGAATAGCCCATGGTTTCCCCGCAGGTTTGTCCCCCCATACCGTACTGGTTGTTCATAATGTTGAAGATGATGGGTAAACCACCTTTCATATCCCCTTCCCACAACTGTCGGAACTGGTCCATGGACGCAAAGGTCATTCCTTCCCATACCGGGCCGCATCCCAGGGAGGCGTCTCCTATGTTGGCCACCACAATGCCGGGTTTCCGGTTCACCTTTTTATACAGGGCCGCACCAACGGCAATATCTCCGGAGCCTCCCACAATGGCATTGTTGGGATAGATCCCGAAGGGAGTGAAAAAGGCATGCATGGATCCCCCCAGTCCCTTGTTAAATCCGGTTTCCCTGGCAAAAATCTCTGCCAGGGTTCCATAGATCAGGAATTTAAGGGCCAGGGACCTGACATCCCCCTGGTGTCCGGTTTCCACAATCTTCAGAATCCGGCCGTCAAAAAAGTTCTTCATGATCCCGAACAGTTCCTCCTCCTGCAGGGACTGGATGGCCGAAAGGCCTTTGGCCAGGATCTCTCCGTGGGAACGGTGGGATCCGAATATATAGTCATGGATGTCCAGTTTATAAGCCATCCCCACTGCAGCCGCTTCCTGTCCGATGGACAGGTGGGCCGGCCCCGGATGGGAATAAGGAATCCCCTGGTATTCACCTTTGGTTTTAATCAGGTTCAGCATGGTTTCAAACTCTCTGATGATTACCATATCTCTGAAAATACGAACCAGGTCGTCCTTGGAAAACCTGGAGAGCTCTTCCTTCACCGATCTCTGATACGTATTGACGGGGATGGAACCCAGATCCAGGGTTCGGGTCCTTCTGACCTCTGACGGATTGATAAATTGAATCTTTGGCATTCTTGCTAATATAGTTTTAACGGGTGATATTATCCTTATAGTAAGTCGGGGGAAAGTTGTTCGATCTGCTTCTTGATCTCGGCAAGGAACAGCGTGGCCGGTCCCCCGTCAATTGCCCGGTGATCATAGGTAAGGGACAGGCCCATAAATGGCTGGAACCCGAAGGACCCATCGCTCAGAGTGGCTGGTCTTTGAATGATGGTATTCACTCCAAGGATGGCCACCTGGGGCAGGTTGATTACCGGAGTAAACATCTCAACCCCGTAATTCCCCAGGTTTGAAACCGTAAAAGTGGCTGCCTCCGGGACGATCACATCGGGAGATATCGCTCCTTTTTTTGACTGGTCGGCCAGTTCCTTCAACCGGACCGACAGTTCAGGCAGGGAGTAGCGATCCGCCTGCAGCAGGGCCGGAACCATCAGTCCCCGGTCGGTGTCCACCGCCAGTCCCAGGTTTACCTGATCGAAGATGCGTATCCGCTCCCCTACAAAGTGTGCGTTGACGCCCGGGTGCAACAACAGGCTTCTCACGACGGCATAACAGACCATATCGTTCAGGGTGATGTTATAGAGATATCCGCCCGACTGTTTTTCTTTCACCATCCTGCGCAACTGTAGCATGCCGGAAACATTGGCGCTCAGGTGATGGGTAAGCTGCGCGGAATTCTGCAGGGAGCGGAACATGGCTGCCGCAATGATCTTCCGGATCTGGGGAAGGGGGACTTCTTCGTAGCTTCCCCTTCCTGCTGCATCGGACCCGGAGGGAGACGGTTTCTGCAGGTCACTGGTTCTGTATTTTCCACCTTCGGTGTGCTGTGCCGGGACCGTCAGGCCCTCGGCTTCCATTTTCTTTTTCGCCAGGGGAGTCAGCCGCTTGCCCTGCCTGATGGCTTCCTGCACATCCCGCTCGATGATCCTCCCTCCCGGACCGCTCCCCCGCAAAGAATCCAGAACCACCCGTTTCTCACGGGCCAGCCTGCGGGCCCTGGGTGATATGGAAGATCCAGCGATTCCTGTCCCGGAATCAGCCTGCTGTGGTGCGGGCTCCTGGATTTCCGGCTCCTGGTTTTCGGGCTGCGGCATTTCTTTCGGTTCCTCCCTCTTTTCCGTAACAGCCCCCTCAGCCGGCCGAAATTCCTCCACGCTTTCCCCTTTCTTGCCGATCACTGCCACATTCTGCAATACCGGAACCTCATCGCCTTCCTCAAAAAAACGTGCCAGCAGGATTCCATCATCCGGTACCTCCTCTTCGAAGGCCGCTTTATCGGTCTCGTAGGCAAATAACAATTCTCCCCTGGTGAGGGGATCCCCGACAGATTTATACCATTCGGTCAGAATACAACTTTCCACCGATTGTCCCTGTCTCGGCATGATTACAGCTTGGGCCATTGGATATACTTGTATATACAAGTACAAATATAATAGCATTTTCAGTAAAACAAAAAGAAAAATGAAATCTTTATAAAAATATATTATATGTCTGTTATACTGCAATTTATATAATTAGACCTCTCTAAATACGGGAAAATTCTTTCAAATAGATATATTTACAACTATATTTGCTCATATTTACAAATTCATCTGTTACAGGTAATGGCAGTCAAAGTCGCTCCCTCCTACCGGAGATTATATGAAATGCTGAGAAAACTGATAGAGGAGGGAACCTATCAACGGGGAGATCTGCTCCCTTCGGAAAATGAGCTTTGCGCAGCCCATCACCTGACC
>CAYRLP010000176.1:0-6139 GCA_964424935.1 uncultured Bacteroides sp. | reverse complement strand
CTGCCGTACTGGTGCTCTGGCCGGCATTTCTGCTGGGACTGCGCAATGCATCGGATGAAGTCAAGAACAACCTCAAAAAAAGCTGAAAATCATGTATAGGGAACAAAATACTAGTCTTTTTAAATTCTGGCTGAGCGAGTTAAAACCCAAGGGGAAGATACTCACTCCCTTTAACATCATCGCTGCGGTTACCATCCTGGCTGCCGCTGTCATTCTCTTCTTCCGATTCAGCAAAGGGCTGGGGACGGTCGTTCACCCCGACCAGGACCGTCCGTGGGGACTCTGGATTAATTTCAACGTGATCACGGGCGTAGCCTTTGCAGGAGGAGCCTATGTGATCACTTTCATGGTCTATATCCTCGGAATGGAAAAGTACCGTTCCATCGTCAGGGCTGCGGTGCTTTACGCACTGCTGGCATACATTTTTTATGCCGGTGCCCTGCTGCTGGATCTGGGACGCCCCTGGAATGTGATCAATCCCATCATCGGAAACTCTTTCGGGATCAGTGCCGTCCTTTTTCTGGTGGCCTGGCATTTCATCCTTTATATGGGATCCCTGTTTATCGAATTTCTTCCCACGGTCACCGAGTGGGCGACCCTGAAACGGTCCAGGAGATTCTTCGGTGCCATGACACTGGCCGTTGTCATTTTTGGCATCGCGCTTTCTACCCTGCATCAGTCCGGATTGGGTGCCCTGTTTCTGATGGCTGAGCCAAAGATCCATCCTCTCTGGTATTCGGAGTTCATCCCGATCCTGTTCTTCATTTCCAGTATTTTCGCCGGCCTGTCGCTGGTGATCATTCTTGAAACTATCGGACGCAGGGTATTCAAGGATCAGATGTCATCCTCCCACCGGGATGCACATCGTCCGGTCCTGATCAGCCTGGCCAGGGTGTGTTCCATTTCCATGTTTGTCTACCTGTTCATGACCATGCTCGTGTTTATCCACGGAAGGGATTACAACTACCTTCAGGGCGGATGGGGAGCCTGGTACCTGGTAGAAGTGCTTGGATTTGTTCTGATCCCTTGCGCGCTGTTCCTGCTGGGGTATAAGCGGGGCAATCTTACGGTGATACGGTTCGCGGCAGCTATGACTATTGTTGGGATCATCCTCAACAGGTTAAATATCTCCACGATCTCCTTCAACTGGTTCGATAAATCCCTGCACTGGCCCACCTGGATGGAAGTGGTGGTCTGTGTAGCCGTCATATTTGTTCAGCTGCTTGTTTTCAGGTGGATTGTACGGAGAATGCCGGTGTATAAAGCATCACCCAAATGGGTCAGCAGTGAAGGAAAACAAAAAAGAGCTTTAGAAATAACCAATAAATGGAGGAATAAAAAATGGAAGGCTTCAGCTTAGTCGATATTTACGATACCAAAGGAACAGAATACCTGTTTGTCATTGCTTACCTGATCCTCTTTATCGTCTTCACGAGAGTGGTCAGTAATCCGGGCAAAGTACTCAGGGAGATCAAGGACGTGGTCTCCACCCTATCAGTTAAGATCCTGAGAATACCCCAGGGTATCTATTTCAATAAAAATCACACCTGGGCCCACCTGGGTGAATCAGGGTCCGCCAGGGTCGGTTTGGATGATTTTTTGCAGCATGTGATCGGAAACCTGCGGCTTTCCGGGTTGAAAAATCCGGGAGAACCCATTAAAAAAGGAGAGCTTCTGGCTGAAATCGAACAGGATGGAAAGCAACTGAAGGTTTATTCTCCCCTGTCAGGGGTGGTCCTGGAAACTAACGAGATGCTGTCCGATAATCCGGAGCTGATTAACGCGGATCCTTATGAAGAAGGCTGGTTATACCAGATCAAACCCTCCAACTGGATGAAGGAGACCAGTTCCTGTCTGCTCGCAGAAAAAGCCACCGAATGGTCCCACAAGGAACTGACCAGGTTTAAAGATTTCCTGAGCATGGGAGCCATGCGGAAATTCTCTTCTGAACCTGCGATGCAGATGCTCCAGGATGGTGGGGAGATCCGGGACCATGTAATGTCAGAGCTGCCCGAGGAGGTCTGGAATGATTTCCAGGAGGAGTTTCTGAATGAATAGAACGAAAACAAATAAAGCGATCACGTCCGAATTGCAGGTAAATATATGTACATTTAAGTAGTATTGAGCAATTGGACAAAGGAATCCTGTTCCCGGGACCACTGAGTGCTCCCGGGACAGGTCCATATAAAAAGATCAATACAAGGTACGGTGACTAGAGGTAAAATGAGGCGATTCAATCCCCGGTCATCCATATATGGCCGGGTTGTCACTACCATTACGGTACTCTCCCTTTTCTTTTTTGTCTCATTCGGGATCATTTTCAGGGAAGTGAACATGAGAAACCTCAATAATGTAGGGATACAGAATGGAAGCAATCTGGGTTCCATCGTGGAGGGAGCCCTCTACCATGCCATGCTTACCAACGACTGGCCCGCCCTGGAAAATACCATCGATGTGATTAATGCACTGCCCGGGATTGAGGATGTGAACCTGTACGACAAAGAGGATAACCTGGTCTATTCATCGTTTCCCGAAGATGCCAGCGCTCATAACAATCCAAATTGCAAGGAGTGTCATACCGATATAAACTCCATGTTCCCCGGAACCGAGCGTTCATTCCGGATCATCAGCCTGGACACTGAGTGTGAAATGACACAGAAAGACTATAACTACCGGTTACTGATGATCCATTCCCCGATCCCCAATCAACCCTCCTGCTACACCGCGGCCTGTCACGCCCACAATGCTACGGACCCGGTACTGGGATCTTTCGTGATCCGCATACCCATGGATACCCTGGATACAGCCATCACTTCCTCATCGAGTGACTTCTTCATCCTGGCAGCCGTCTCCACCCTGATCCTGATCACCTTCCTGATCTTTTTTACACGGAGAACCATTAACCGGCCGCTGAATGAGATCATAACAGCCTCCAAAGCCGTATCCGGTGGAGATCGGAGTACCAGAATGAACCTGGACCCAAAACTGCCACAGGATGTGCAGCTGGTTTCGAAAACATTTAACCGAATGCTGGATAATCTGCAGACCGCCACGGATGAATTGCAGGAATGGTCCCAGCAATTAGAATATAAAGTGCAAAAGAAATCAGAGGAGCTGACGGAAATACAGAAAGAGATGATCCATGTGGAGCGAATGGCATCGCTTGGTAAACTTTCCTCGTCCGTGGCCCATGAGATCAACAATCCCTTATCGGGGGTCCTGACCTATACCAAGCTCGTCCAGAAACAGCTGCAGAACCTGGAATTTGATGCGAAGGACAAGGAACCCATGCTGAAGTACTTGAAGGTTATCGAGGATGAAACCAAGCGCTGCGGGGGGATTGTGAAAGGATTACTGGATTTTTCAAGGAAGGATCAGCTGGAATTTGCTACCGGTCATCTGCACAAGCTACTGAATGAATCATTCCATTTGATGGAGCACCAGATGAAGATATCAAATATTGCATTGACAGAAGATTATGCGGCCGGAGAAGACCGGATCAAATGCAGTGAAAACCAGATCAAACAGGCGGTCATTGCCATCCTCCTGAACGCCAGTGAAGCGGTGATAGAGAATGGGGAGATCCTGATGCGAACCGGTAATCCGGATCCTCAGCACATCCAGCTGGAGATCATTGACAATGGTACAGGTATAGCAGAGAGAGATCTTCCCCATGTTTTTGAGCCTTTCTTTTCTGCCAAGGAAAAAGTCAGTGGAATCGGAATGGGGCTGGCCATTGTGCACGGAATTGTACAAAGTCATCAAGGAAAAGTGGAGGTGCAGTCTGAACTGGGAGTGGGGACCACCATCTCCATCGTTTTGCCCCTGTTGGAACCAAACGAATAAATATGTATTGAACTATTAAATAGCAACACCCTTCTTCTTATGACCCCGACACGACATAAAACCCCGAAGAAGAAACGATTTTGGTACCTGCCAAAGGAATTTACAGAATCCTTCTCCTCCATTTACGGACAGGTGGTAATTCTCATCGGACTGCTTGCCCTGTTCCTTTTTATCGCTTTTTTATTCATCTTCAGGACCTTTAACAAGCAGTATATGGAGAGCACCATTCAGCAGAACGGGAACAATGTGGTGATGCTTGTGGAAGGTGCATTGTATGAGCATATGCTGCAAAATAACAGAATGGGGCTCACAAATACGCTGGATATCATCAACCGGATGCCCGGCATTGAGGATGTAAACATGTATGATGCCCAGAACAACCTGGCTCATTCATCCAGTCACGAAGGTGACAGCCATTACAACAATCCGAATTGCAAGGACTGTCACGACAACCTGGATGAAATGTTCCCCCGGACAGAAAAATCCTTCAAGATCATCAGCGTGGACAACGAATGTGAGATGGTTGACCAGGAACATGACCAGCGGATGCTCATGATTAAAACCCCGATCATGAACGAACCCTCCTGCTATACCAATGAATGTCATGCCCATCAGGAATCAGAACAGCTGCTTGGCTCTCTGATCGTTCGAATACCCCTTTATGACCTGGATACCAGCGTAAAAAAAACACTGATTATTGCCGGATTAACCACCCTGCTACTGGTCACCTTTCTGATGATCTTTTCACGCAGGAAAATAAGAAGACCCCTGACTGAGATTATAAATGCCAGCGAGGCCGTAGCCGTGGGAGACCGGAAGGTGCGCCTGGATACCCCGCCCAATCAGCTGAGAGATATGAGAATGGTTTCCAAGGCATTCAATAAGATGCTTGATAATCTTCAGACCGCCTCCGACGAGCTGGAGAACTGGTCACAGCAGCTGGAATACAAGGTACAGAAGAAATCGGAAGAGATCTCCGAAATTCAGAACGAGTTGATCCATATTGAACGGATCGCTTCCCTGGGGAAACTATCGTCTTCTGTTGCCCATGAAATAAACAATCCGTTGTCGGGTGTTCTAACCTACACAAAACTGGTCCATAAACATCTGGCCAAACTGGAGCTGAATGAGAAAGAGAAAGGTTCGATGTTAAGGTATCTGAAAGTGATCGAAAACGAGACCAAGCGATGCGGAGATATTGTGAAGGGTCTGCTGGATTTTTCCAGAAGTGACAAAGTCGATTTCAAACCTTACCATTTACACAGGCTGTTAAAGGAGACCTATACGCTGATTGAACACCAGATGAAAATCGAGAACATCCTCTTTCAGACGGACTTTTCAGCCACCAGGGATCATATTCTCTGTAACGGGAACCAGATCAAACAGGCAGGAATTGCAATTCTGATGAACGCCTCGGAGGCCATCCATGAAAACGGGATCATTCTGATCAAAACCACGAATCCGGATGAGAAACATATCAACCTGGAAATTACAGATAATGGGTCGGGAATTGCACCGGAAGACATCCCTCATATCTTTGAACCCTTTTTCTCGACCAAGGAAAAAGCAAGCGGAATCGGACTGGGACTGGCCAATGTACTTGGGTTTGTCCAGAACCACAATGGAAAAATCGATGTGACCTCTGAAATAGGAAAAGGGACCACCATCTCCATCCAGTTACCGCTGGCCAGATCAATTGATTCACCCAAAAAAACCTAAACACATGCCGGGAAAAATATCCATACTCATTGTTGATGACGAAGAATCCGTGCGTGATTCCTTATACAACTGGTTCATCGAAGACGGCTATGAAGTGGAATGCGCCGAGAATGCCAAGCAGGCCCTCTCCATACTGGAATCAAAAAATATGGACATCATCCTGGCCGATATCAAAATGCCAGGCATGGACGGGCTGGAAATGCACCGCAGGATCCGGTCCCTGAACAAGGAATCCATCGTAATTATCATGACTGCTTTTGCAGCTGTGGACACCGCCGTCCAGGCTCTCAAGGACGGGGCCTTTGATTATATCACCAAACCTTTTGATCCGGACGATCTTTCCCACCTGATCCGGAATGCCTCCAGCCAGATCTCCCTGAAAGAGGAAAACAAGGCACTGCGGGATAAGATCGTAAGCCTGGAGAACGTGGAAGACCTGATCGGAACAAGTGAAGCCATGATCAGGGTACTGAAAGAGGTCGAACAGGTGGCCCAGTCTAACTCCCCTGTTATCATCACAGGGGAAAGCGGCACAGGAAAAGAACTTGTTGCCTGGGCTATTCATCATGAAGGT
>CAYRLP010000175.1:0-6181 GCA_964424935.1 uncultured Bacteroides sp. | reverse complement strand
AGGGAGTCCGGACCCGGGGGATGGCGCTGCCCGGATCCCGGATGCAAAATTGCGCGAACCGTCCCCTCCAACCCCGTACCAGGAAACCCTGGCCCTTGCCCTGAGGCATCAGGCCGTCTCCGACTCGCTGAAGGATCTGGCCACGGACGCCAGGTTGAAAGTGAGGGAGTCGGACGATCCCAATGATAAATGGGTCTGGCAACAACAGGTTATATTGTGGGAAAAGAGAGCACGGGATGAAGAGGAGCAGGCAGACCAGCTCTATGCAAAAATGGAACAGCAACATCAGGAAGAGGCGGAGGCCACAGCTATGAACTCTACGGAAGCTATCGAAGTGGACCGGATCGTAGATGGTCTGACAGTATACCGGTACGCCCGCTCTTATACGGGAGGAAAAGACGAGACCGGTGTAGTGGCTACCGCTCCTGTAAGCTCATCCCTGCCCGAGCCACTGAACAATTTTGAGATCTTGGAGCAATCACCCTACAGCGAGGAGAATCCCATTCCAATGGATGAGGAGTTGCCATCGGGAACCTTCTACCGGATCCAGCTGGGAGCCTACGGCGTCACAGTTTCTCCGGACCATTTCGGGGGAATCAGTCCCATTACAGGCGAATACAACAGGGAACGTGGATTGGTCAAGTATTATGCAGGGAAGTTTTCCAGGTATGAGGATGTTTCCATGGCTGTGCCAAGAATTCATACCCTGGGTTTTGAAGACGCATTCATCGTGGCATGGTACAATGGGGTCCAGGTTACAACACAGAAGGCAAAACAGCTGGAGTGAGACTGTTTTGAGAAAGAAATTTTTTATATTTGATGAGTATGATCGTTACGTACCATGGACAGTAATTTTACCAGCAGGCCCCATAAGTTAGGTTCTGAAGGCGTGGAGCAACAGAACCAGGCAAAACTGGTGCTCCATAACGATGATATAAATACCTTTGATTACGTGATGGAAATGCTGGTGGAAGTCTGCGACCATTCATTGACTCAGGCTGAGCAATGTGCTACCATTACCCACTTTAAAGGCAAATGTGAAGTTAAATCCGGCTCCTTTTCAGATATGAAGGAGCTGCGGTACCAGCTTATATCGCGGGGACTAAAAGCTTCCGTGGAGAAATGATCCTGATATGGCCGTTGTTATCATCTTAATTGTTCTGGGAATCCTGCTTTTCGTAATCGAATTTCTGCTGGTTCCGGGAGTGACTGTTGCAGGAATCGGAGGGTTGATCCTGACCGTGTTCGGGGTTTACAAAGCCTTTAATGATTTTGGCACCACCGTTGGTATCTGGGTTCTGATCGGGACACTGATGTTGAGCGTCTTTGTGATTGCCATGTCATTGCGGGCCAGAACCTGGAGCCGTTTAATGCTCCGGACGGACATAAAGGGAACGGTGGACAGCGATATTCAGGAGCAGCAGATAAAAGCTGGGGACCGGGGACAGACCCTGACCCGTCTCAACCCTATGGGGAAGGTGGAAGTAAACGGGATCGTGCGGGAAGCCAAATCCCTGGAAGGGTACATAAATGTACATTCGGCTATTGAGGTGGTTTCGGTGGAAGGCACCAGAATCAGTGTTAAACCTATTAAAGAAACATAGTTATGGAAGTGGAAGGTTTTAATTTTTCCTGGATCATTATTGTTGTGGCCAGTATTATTGGCCTTTGGATCATTTTATACTTCATTCCCATCGGATTGTGGTTTACCGCACTCCTGTCGGGTGTCCGGATCTCCCTTTTGCAACTGATCCTGATGCGTTGGAGAAAGGTTCCCCCGACCATTATTGTCCGATCGATGATCGAAGCGCATAAGGCCGGACTTGCATCCATCAAACGGGATGAGCTGGAGGCTCACTATCTGGCCGGTGGACATGTGGAACAGGTTATCCATGCCTTGGTTTCCGCCAGCAAGGCCAACATTGATCTTCCCTTTCAGATGGCCACAGCCATCGACCTGGCCGGCCGGGAAGTTCTCGATGCGGTACAGATGTCTGTGAATCCCCGCGTAATTGACACCCCTCCGGTAACCGCCGTCGCCAAAGACGGTATCCAGTTGATTGCAAAAGCCCGGGTTACGGTCAGGGCCAATATCAAGCAGCTGGTGGGTGGAGCCGGGGAAGAAACCGTGCTGGCCAGAGTCGGGGAAGGAATCGTGTCTTCGATCGGTTCATCCAAATCCCACAAGGAGGTGCTTGAAAATCCTGATTTCATATCGAAAATAGTTCTGGAGAAGGGACTGGATGCCGGCACAGCCTTTGAATTCCTTTCTATAGATGTGGCCGATATCGACATCGGGAAGAACATCGGGGCCGTCTTGCAGATGGATCAGGCCAATGCCGATAAAAATATCGCACAGGCCAAGGCCGAGGAACGCAGGGCCATGGCTGTGGCTACCGAGCAGGAAATGAAGGCCAAGGCCCAGGAGGCCAGAGCCAAAGTGATCGAAGCGGAAGTACAGATCCCGCTGGCCATGGCCGAGGCATTCCGGAGCGGAAACCTGGGGATTATGGACTACTACAAGTTCAAGAATATCCAGGCAGATACCTCCATGAGGGATTCCATTTCAAAGGGGGCCCAACCCCCTGAAGGGAAACCCGGAACCAAGGGTCCCGGAAAGTAAATAGACCGCATCGCTCTCGGTTTTTATTTGTAAGTAGCTTATAATCAGTTCTAAGAACCAGAATTAGGACTCCATTCCTGTATTTATAGTTATTAACAATTTGTTGATAACCTCTGTGGATGAATTGTGAACATAGAAAAGCACTGTGTCCTTGACTTGCTTTGGCCGATGGTCTATTTTTGATTTTACCGAGTGAGAGATAATAGGCCGCTCGAAGGATCGTCCCGGTAAGTGAGCCAGCCCTACGGGAGCCTGGTTAGCAAGCCGGCCGGAGCGTGATTTCCAACATCCGGAGATTCATCCAGAGCCAGGCATGAATCATGAAACGGGGTTTTATGGTTTATTCGACCGCAGGTCTCCTCTTGGTTGATCTTTCAACGGTTGATCCGACAGGCTGAAGAGCCAAAAAGAATCCCTTGGGGTTCCACTAAGCTTTTTCACTCAGGCCTCAGGCAGATCGTAAGACCTGGTTGGGGCAGGGGCCTTTAGGAGCCAGTCCCGGAAATCTGGTGGTATCACCAGGTGAACGGACGGTAGCAGGTCCATGTTTTACGGAACAAGGGCCGAGAACCCGGGCCTGCCGGTTTTTATTCCTTCGGGAAGGATCGGTTGGGCCGGCCATAATAACTGTAGCTCGGCACTGATTGGTGGCTATGGGTACTTATCAGTGAAATGGGAGCAAACTCATAAGTTTGCTCCCATTTTGTTTTTTATCGTTTCCGGATCCACTCCACAATCATTCCCAGGACCACCCCCAGCAGGCATGCAGCAAATGCATACATAACTAGTTGCTCGGAGATACCGACAACAAAGGCCGGTACGATGACTCCGATCAGGCAGAAAAGGATGGATAGCCATACGCTGAGCCTGTTCAGTTTCGGGTAGATCCATAATACCAGGACCAGCAGTCCCAGCGACATGGTGAGTGAGACAAAGAAGAAGGTGGCATCCACAATATCCCTGAGGACCAGGGCCATGGAAACCCCCAGGATCATCAGGACCAGCAAGCTCCACCGGAGGGTGTTGCGGAGTTTCTCCTGTCTGGTAAGCCCTGTTTTTTCCAGGAAATCCTGGGTTACTGAAGCCGCCGCGGTAAACATATAGGTATCAGCCGATGAGGAGACAGAAGAGTATATAATCACTACGGACAGGCCGGCCAATCCAACCGGGAGCAGCCTGCTGAATCCGACAATCAGGGAGGTATCAGGGGCGATATCCGGGATGTCGGCACGGATTACCAATCCGATCAGCAGCAGAATGAATCCCACAATAATGTAAAAGAGGGAAGACATGAAAATGCTTCTTCGGAAGTGCTTTTTATCCTTGATGGCATAAACCCGTTGCCAGAGTTCGGGCGAAGCCATGGGGATGAAGAATCCGGCCAGGAAGAAACTGATAATTTTTCCGGCCGGGATGCTGACAAGATCCGATACGGCCAGTTCCGGCTTTGTGGGGGAGGTGGTAAGCAGGTAGATCATAAGCACAAACAGAAGGAATATCCCGAAGGTCTGCACGATATCGGTCTTTACCACTGCATCGAATCCACCCGCAAGTAGATAGATCAGAATGATGCTTCCCACGATGATCACAGATATATCGTAACTGATGGGGGTGTATTCGGATACCAGTTTGGCCCCGGCTGTGAAATTAAGCACGACCCAGCCAAACATAATGATGATGGTCACCAGGGTGGCCATGTAACCTGCCGTCTTCCCCTTCAGGAAAAAGAAATAATCGGGCATGGTATAGAATTTCTCCTTGTCTGCAAGCTTCTTCACCGTAAGCCCGAAGAAGTAGAAGACAAAAAGCCCGAATACCGAACCGACAAAGTACCACAATGCTCCCATCCCGTACAAATAAACCAGGGCAGTATAGGTGAGCAGTATGGCTGCTCCGATACGACTGGAAAAGATGGTGGTGGTAGCCTGGAGGGAGGTTAGTTTTCTTCCGGAGATCAGGAATTCTTCCTTCTCCTGCTTTCTTCCGGTCAGGGCACCAACAACAAGAATCACAAGAAAGTAGGCAGCAATAATCAGGTAGTCAGAGATGGTCAGCATAGGGATCAGTTTTAGGTTATAGCCGTTAAATATAGGAAAATTAAGTTACCTCCCTTCCTGGCTTTACCTGGGCATACCAGCCTTCTGTTTTTGCGGACCTGCCCCATTGACCCCCCTACAGTGGCACATTGACCCGTTGGAAAGGGGGTAATTTCCTTAAAGCAACCTGAAATCGTCAGTCAATGACACGGAATGACCCCTTTATTGACAGTGTTCAGCTGTGAACGGACATCTCCTGAGCTAATTAGTCCTAAGAACCCCGATACCCTTCCATTGCTTGATATAATTAGAAAAACAGCCGTCAATCTGCTTACTTCCGTTTAAAATTCTTCTATGTTAATCTAAATCTGAATCTATGAAAAGATTTTTCAGCTTTATGCTTTGTATCGCGCTGGGTACGCTTACTCTGTTCGGACAAGCCAGAGAAGTCACCGGAACGGTGATAAGTGCGGATGACGGGACACCACTGCCGGGTGTCACGGTATCTGTAAAGGGGACCTCCGTCGGAACCATAACAGGGTCGGATGGCAGATATGAAATCGATGTACCGACTGAAGGAGATATACTGGTTTTCAGTTTCGTGGGACTTACTACACAGGAACTGGAGATCGGCTCCAATACGGTTATTGATGTGATGATGGAGCAGAGCCTGCTGGAACTGGACGAAGTGGTAGTTACCGCCCTGGGTGTTTCCAGAGAAAAGAAATCGCTGGGATATGCTGTACAGGAGATGGATGGAGAATCTGTCAACCAGGTAAATACCGATAACTTCGTGAATGCTCTTTCCGGTAAAATTGCCGGAGTGCAGGTAAAAGCAGCCAATAATTTCGGAGGTTCCAGCAACATTCTGATACGGGGTTCTTCTTCCCTTACACAGAACAACCAAGCCCTGTTCGTTGTAGATGGTGTACCCATCAGCAATGCTATGACCAACAAAGACTTCGGGGCACAGGAACAAGGACGGCAGGCCTATGACTTTGGCAATGCTGTATCAGACCTGAACCTGGACGATGTTGAATCGATCTCGGTGCTGAAAGGCGCTGCTGCTACCGCCCTTTATGGATCCAGGGCAGCTAACGGGGTCATCATTATCACCACCAAAAAGGGAAAGGAGGGTGCTAATCTGGGAGTGACACTAAAATCCAATGTAACCATTGGAATTGTAGATCCCTCGACTTTCCCGACATACCAGACCATGTACGGAGCAGGCTATGATCCGGCATGGTATACTTCCGACAGGCCGGGACTGGACTGGGATGACATCGATGATGATGGACTGGACGATACCGACAAATACCTGGTACCTTATTATGAAGATGCCTCAAGGGGCGGGGAACTGGACGGTTCCCTGGTATATCAATATGATGCCTGGGTCCCGGAATCAAATAACTACCTGACACCTACTCCCTATCTTGCGGCTAAGAACGGACCTATTTCTTTTTTCGAGAATTCGGTTAGCCTGACCAACAGCATTGACATCAGCGGGGGTACTGACAAGGCC